>RFHA01000138.1 GCA_003696565.1 Chloroflexota bacterium | reverse complement strand
CCCTTCATCGTCCCGTCCTAAAACAAACTGACGAAGCGTAATATCTGGGCGGGTCACGCTGATATAAGCATATGCTTGATTCACAATAAAATCAGAAAGCAATGCTGGCTCAAAGGTTGTTGCTCCACCGCCTAAAACAGGCATGAAAGGCAACTCATCAATAGCGGATAAGCGGCTTAAGGATAAGCGATAGGGATAGGAGATATAGTTGGGATCTACTGTACCCAATAGCCAGTCACGATACCTTCCTGTAGTGTCTTGTACTGTGAGCGACGTATATAATCCACTGTCACGACTGTCCTGAATATAAGCAACATCACCAATAAAATATGGCATATTGGGGCGTGGCACAGCATTTGATAAGCTCTCCTGCGGGGGATATTGTGCGGTGTTAAACCATGCTGGGCGATATTCCGAAACAAAGCCATCTATGCCACGCTTACCATGCGCAATCAGACTTGTTTGGGGCTGAGCCACTACGCCAGCACTCCGCAAACTGGCAGCCCAAAGCCGCCCCCGGTTATCAGTATAGCGGGCTTCATAGTCAATAAGATATTCCCCAGGCTCTTCAAAAACATAATCTCCTAATGCGAAGAATCCGTAAGAATCAGCCGTACCAGTGAATGTTTGCTCTATCACATCGCCATCTAAAGGAAATAGCCGAACCGTGACCTCAACTTCCGCTGGAAAAGCTGGTGCGACCCGTCCGCCAATAAACACCAAATCCCCAACAAAAAATGGTGAACCAGACAACACACCTGGAGTTAAATCCAGCATTTCAGCGATTAATAGATGATAATCCCCACCGCTTTGGTATCGATTACCGTAAATATCCTCAACATTTCCAGTTAAGCGAATTGCATAATCACCATATTGATCAAATGGATAGGCGTTATACATTTGTGTCGCTGTCTGAAGTTGATAAGTGTCTAGCGGTGTTTGTGCCCCAAAACGATCTCGTTCATCAATTGCATCAGTAGAAAGGCGATTTTGTACAATAGCGGCATCTGGCAAGTCATCTACATCGCCGTCTGGTCGGGTGATTGTCGCCTTAACACGTCCCCCTGGGAACAGCAACGGCAACAAGGGTGCCGTGGTTGTATCATAATCATTCGGCATCTGATTTAATAAATACGGCTCAATCGAATATTCACCGGGCGGCAAAATATATGTTTGGCTGTTAAAACGAACTCGGTTCGACAGTGCGACATATTGCTGATCTTGTTGAGCGATTATCCCACGTGACCCATCAGAAGGTGTGTCATAAAACAATGTCCAAGTTAAACGGGGTGATGCAATATCACCGATATTTAATACAATCGGCAAGCGTGTTAGTGGCAGCCTCGAAACGCCATCACCCGCCCCAAATGCACCGTTATCTACCCAGCGAAATAAATTACCATCACCAATTTGAGCATATCCTGTAAACGTTGGTATATATAACCCCGATGGCAAGGTTCGGGGTAATGTCAACGTAAAACGCATTCCCGCTAAGACGTTATCTCCTTTGCGGATCAACTGTGCAGCAGGCACAGTCGCCTGCCCCAAAACAACATCTCCCCTCAAGTTATTAATTGCCAAGCGTGACGGTGTCATCACATTTGACCAACCATTGTTCGTATGTAATGCAGGGATATTCTGTTCCCCATTTTCCCCCACTGTAACCGGTTGCAGACTTAACTCACCAATTAAACTTAACCCAACTTGTGATGCAGCTAAATCTGGTACATTTAATGTGAGGTCAAGTTCAAGAGAAACCGTATCCCCTGGTTCAAATGTAAGCTGATTAATACGCCCGGTTGCAGTCCATGTGGATGCGCCTTGTGCTAAAGGTCCTGCCACTGTAAAGCGCGTAAAATCCCCTTGCATCCGCCCACCATCATACACAATACCATCAACTTCATCATAAGCAGGAATCGCAACTTGAATGGTGTCTACGTCTTCAACATCTTCCCCTGTTCGGATAAACGCCTGCTCCAGTGTAGCGGTTTCAATCAGTGGATCAAGGCTATTCAGCGGGATACGAACCTCAATAGTCTCTGGGGTATTTGCCACATAAACAGCTAATGTACCTAAGTCTTCAATATTCGGCTCAACTTCACGGATTAATGCTGCTTGTGGCACAAATGGATCAATCACTAGTTCATATTTTGTAGAATCAATACTGAAAACAATCACCCATTGAGACCCTTGTAGAATAGTTTTACGAGCCGCCAAATAGAATGATTCAGTATTTGTCAGGGCGAATAAATCACCACGTAAATTGGCATCAGCATACGCTTCCCAATCCTCTAAATCGCCGTCAATAATAAGCTGTGTAATAGTAGCTTGTGAGCGTGGTTGTAATGCTGTTCCATAGACGATTGTACCAGGACCGCCAGGCAAGACCCCTGGTTGATTTCTCAGGTTGGATGGAATTGATTGCGCTGGGCTAATCCAGAATGGTGTAATACCAGGACCGTAAATCTGTGCTGTAAATGTGCCGGTAAAGCCTGCTGTTGTATACACCACTTCTTCAGTATATAGATTTTTGATAGCAACTTGTGCAGCTGGAAAAACAGACCCTGCCGCACCGGAGATTGTCACAATACCATTTTCATCTGGGGCTGAAATAGTAATTAAAGCCGCCACAGGTGGATCGCCTGGCTCTGGCTCTGTGCCGGTTTGTGCCGTGACGCTCCATACACCCAAAACCAAAATGAGTAAGATAATAAGACGTTTCAAACCGGGACTCCCTATCAGGCAGTTAAACAGTCTGAGTATAAATTGGCAGGTAGGGATTGTCAATTCATCCCAAAACGAAAATTAAACTTTGCTATAATGACAACGCAAACGCATTAAACGGAAAGATACATGCAATTTACACTTGAGCAAATTAGTCAGTTAATTGAAAAACGCACAGGATTGGCTGTTCAGGCACAACTGGGAAATGTGCTGGATGATATTCTTATCACACAAGCTGGCGGTAATTTAAAAGCCTATCTATCTCATCTTAAAGATGAGCCAGAAACAAGTTCTATTTGGCAAAATTTACTGGACGCACTCACCATTGGAGAGACTTATTTCCTGCGCGACCGTGCTCAGTTCCAACTCATCAAAACACAACTTCTGCCCCAACTAATTTTACGCCGCCGTCAGCAAAATCAGTTAGAACTTCATCTATGGAGTGCCGGATGTGCCAGCGGTGAGGAAGCATATTCTTTAGCGATTACGCTGCATGAGTTGTTACCAGATATTGACACCTGGAAGATTACATTAATCGGAACAGACATCAACGATAAAGCTTTACAAACAGCTCAACGTGGCGTTTACCGTCAATGGGCGTTTCGCCATACGGATGTTAATTTTCAGCAACGATACTTTATCCCCACGCCCAACGGATTACAAATTAAACCACATATTCAAAACATGGTCTCTTTTCAACAAGCAAATTTATTACACCCCTACCCGCGCAAATTTGATCTAATCTTGTGCCGAAATGTCATGCTATATTTCAACCCGATTTATGCCCAACAAGCAGAAATGATCTTACATGATGCGCTGTTACCCGAGGGGTGGTTAATCATCAGCCAAGCAGAAACGCTTCATTACAACCGTGCTTATTGGCAAATGACCATCATAGATAACATACCCATTTTTCAAAAACGAAGCCCGTCACCATATCAGCTGACAGCATCAATACCACAACCCAAGCCAGAACCACCTCCCCTAGCGATTCCACCAGCTATACAAACCCTTTATCATAATGATCCCCTAGCAGCAGAACATGCATTGCATCAATGGCTGATACAATATCCACATCACGCACAAGCCCATATCTTGTTAGCAAATCTATTGGCAAACCGCCAGAAGATTCTAGAAGCACACCAACATCTTGATCTCGCATTAGAACTCAATCCGCTATCTGCCGATGGTTATTACATCCGCGCAATGTTACACCTTGAAGAAGGGAATCCCGCGGAAGCAAAAAAATCGCTACGGGAAGCCCTATATTGCCAGCGAGATCATGCCCTGGCGGCGTTCATGCTTGGGAGTTTGTATGCCAAAGAAAACAAAATTGATTTAGCGATTCGTCAATGGCGTAAAGCACAACAACTGATCACCCATTTTAAGCCAGATGACCGCGTTTCAGATATAAGTGATTTGCGGGTTAATCAACTACGCTCACTTATTGCCTCTAACCTTAAGTGAAATATTGATTAAGGCACAAAGTTCAATTTATCTAACAAAGCCTGTAATTGTGCTAATAACTCATCCGGTTCACCATCGTTCAATAAGGTGTAATCTGCAATAGCAATTGGTCCACCTTTTTCTAATGTTTCAATTTCTTGGTAATCACGTTGTTCTGCTTCCTGCGGGGTTAATGGGCGGTCAGCTCGTTGTGCCAAGCGTTGATAACGCAACTCTCTTGAGCAAACAATCGCCACCACTACCATCTCCGCACCTAGTTCAGCTTGCAGGGTTTTATATTCGCTAAAGCTGTATAACCCATCAATTACAATATACGGATGCGTCTTTTGTGCTTGCTTAAGATATGGCATGGCACGGCGCGCAATAGCATCCATTCCTTCATTACGGCGAAACTCTTCTCGTACAACTCGCTCATTTTCCGGCGTGATTTGCTGCCCACGCCGCCGAACTTCATCTGTCACAATTCCACCAAAGCGGAATTGAAAAAAACCACGCTCTTCCAGGTATTTGGCACACAATGTTTTACCCGCACCAGGCATTCCAACTAAAGCCAGTGCGGTTGGCTGTTTTGGTAATGGCATATTCACCCTTTCTCTGGAATCCGCCACAGATTATACAACAGAATATGGAACCTTTGAGCCGTAAACTGCGTCTAAGTTGTGAATAAATCGTGAATTAATCCGGATAAACGCGAATGGTTGAACAACTTATTGGGATGAGTTTAATCTTTACAACGCTATTTTTAATTGGATTAGCACCAATTTATGCCGTCTATATTTACAAAGATTATAATGATTGGTTGTAAAAAGTCACCTGAACATGCTAGATTATGATAAATTTCAACATCACATCAGGTGATCCAGTATGTTAAATCCGCTTATACTTATTAAGCAACATTTAGATGATCCAGTTCATGTGCCTGTTCCGGTGTTTATCGGGCGGGATCGCATCGGAAAAACCACCTTACTACAGCAGGTTGTCTTTCCGCAAACACACAGCATTTATGTTCCCATGCAATCATACCCCAACGACAAAGCATGGTTACAAGCATTGATTAACGCCACACAAGCCTATTTTTATGAGCAACCGACTGGCATCCCAGATGACCACACCATGCAAACTTGGTTCAAACAAGATGAACTACCAAATCTACTTGGTAGACGTGATCGGATTTTATTTCTACTTGATGATTGTCATCATTTACTGCATATACCAACTGTATTTGATTATCTAAGCAGTTTATTGCAGCCACGTATTGGGCTAGCGTTATCCTTTCATCAGGATTATGAAGAACAATTAGACAAGCTCGCCCCGTTAAAAATTACACCTCATCGCCTTAGACAATTAACTACTGATGCCGTAAGCACATTGTTCGCTCACTTGGCAGAACAGGATAGACATCATATCTACAAGCAAACCAGCGGTGAACCAACCTTGCTACAAGCTTACCTGTCTCATTTAGAACAAAGCGAACAATCCGTTCATACCGTGACATCGCTTGTTTATGAAACCAGTGTGTCATTCTTCAAAGACCGCTGGAAGCGGTTATCTCACAATGAACGGTTAATGCTGACAGCAATCAGCAACTTAGCTTATATAGACCCATTGCAAAAAATTGATGCCGCACGGGTTGAATCCTGGTTGATTGATACAGAATTCCCAATGGATGAAACCACTATTTATGCAACTTTCCGTAGCTTGGAATATGCTGAATTGCTAAGTGGTACAGCCATGAATATTCAAATCCGTGGAGAAATGCTTAAACGTTGGTTATTAGAACATGCCCATCTCCCACAAACAAAGTCGAAAATTCACAACGACTTTCGGTTAAATCGCTTTGGGTGGGTCGCAATTGTTGTCCTAATATTAATCGCTATATTGGGAGTCGCATTACTCGGCAGTAACAGCACAACCCAAACGTCCCCTCCCTCAATCCCAACTATCCAGCTAGGGGAATAAAAAACTGCCCGGAAACCAGGCAGCCTTTTTTAGTCTTTGTATTTAAGGAACATCTACAACGCACCGTACTGGAATATCCATATCAACGGGTACTGTGGGGCATTCTCCAATGACCATATTTCGATTTAGAATCACTTGAAAGGTCTCCTCACCATTTTCAGTAATCCAAAAAGCGTTATCAGTGCGTTCAAATGCCTGTAAAATCTGACAAAAAGTTGGTGGCGGTAATTCTACAAAGCGTCGTTCCAAAATTTGGAAACAATCAATTTGCGGGCGCATCACCCAACGGGCGTTTTCATATGACCAATCTTGTGATGTAAACGCGATATTCCCCTCAGGATCACGGAAAGATAACCGGCGAACATCAATTAATGTACCATCTGATGCACGATTATAAATGACAAGTTGCTGACCATCGTACCGCAATAACAAACTGGGGTCATCCGGACTAATTGCGTTAACACGAGGAGTCGGTGTAATGGTCGCCGTTGGTGTTCTAGTTGGCGTTAACGTGTTAGTCGGTGTATAAGATGGCGTTGGCGTGCTGGTTGCTGTTGGTGTGTTGCTCGGTGTTGGCGTGTTACTTGGTGTTGGTGTATCAGTTAGTGTGTGAGTTTTAGTGGCAGTATTGGTCAGTGTTAGCGTTGGTGTTTCCGTTACATCACCCCCAAAAAGCACCTGAGTATTTGTGGTAGATGGTGTTAGTTGAGTCGCCAGTTGACTCACATCAGTTGGGTCACCATTATCATCAAACACCCCACCAAATACAGCTAAACCGCCCACAATCAATAAAATCATGATAAAAACAAGAGTTATCCCAAATAAACCAAGTGAACGCGGTTTTGCTGCGCGATTCATCTTCGTCGTATCTTGTTCAATAGATACTGGAGAAAACGGTAATGATTTATCTTGTGTCAGTTGATCAGATGAATCAGAGATGGTTTCATCACCACGATTAGATTGACTACCGGTTTTGGCAGAGGTTGCCATGGTCGGCGCAGGTGATGGAATCGGGTGATCCCATGATGAAAAAGCATCCGTATCCTCCGATTGAAACCGACGACCTAGTTCATGCGTATCTTCGTCCTCACTGGCGGCAAATGCCGCTTCCAATGCATGAACCATTGCCAACCCAGATTTAAAACGCTTTTTGGGGTCTTTATCCAATGCTTTGATAACGACTTCTTCTACTTGTGGTGTAATCGCCGGGTTTAACATGCTGGGTGGTGGCGGCGGGTCACTAATGTGCTTAAGTGCTACACTCATTGCAGAGACATCTTCAAAAGGCACCCGTCCAGTCAGCATTTCATAAAGCACTACCCCTAATGAATATAAATCACTTTGCGGGACAGCCTGTGCAGAAGAAACTGCCTGCTCTGGCGCAATATAATGGACGCTTCCAAAGGTGTTACCAACTGTGCCTTCCTGGGCACTAAGTGCTAATCCGAAGTCAGTTAGTACCGCATGACCATCCGCCATGACCATGATGTTAGATGGTTTAACATCGCGATGTATCACGCCCTGCTCATGGGAATAATCTAACGCCTCTGCGGTATCGCGGATGATACGCAAAATTTGGGCATTAGAAAGCCGCTTGCCTTCTTTGTTATATTCTTTAAGAATTTGACGCAAGTCTTTGCCATCAACAAAGACCATTGCCATATAATATAGCGGCTCACGCTGACCAAACTGAAACACCCCCACAACTCGCGGATGATTCAAGCGAGCAATTGCTCGCGCCTCTCGTAAAAACCGTTCTCGGTATTCTTCATCATCATCACTTGCCACGAGGTTCGGTTCAATCACTTTAACCGCGGCATACCGATCAAGTTTTTCATCATACCCTTTATAAACTCGTGCCATCCCGCCCTGCCCAAGCAGTTCTTGGATGGTATAGTCACCAAGTTTTTGACCAATTAATGGATCGTTGACAGACATAGACATTCTCAATAATGAATGGTGTGTATTTTAGCGTATCATTCGGATATTATATCTACCAATAGGCAAAAGTGCTTGTTTATTTTTCGTTAAAGATAACCCTTTGCGATATACTTGTCAGTAGGTTGAGTTAAGGTTAAGGAAAAAATTGTGACACCTTCACCAGATATACCTGAGAAAGAAATTCGTGAACGGTGCGCCCAAATCCTAGCCGCCGCTGCGGATGAAGCTCGGAAACTGGGACACAACTACATCGGCACCGAACATTTATTTATCGCAGCTACTCGTAACGAGTATGGACCAACCTGTCGTCTCTTACGTCGTGCTGGTCTCAATCCACGTGAAGTTCGGAATGAAATCCGACGCGAAATTGGCACAGGCGAAGGTCCTCAAGCCGAGGTATTACCGTTTACCCCACGAACAGAAATGGTGCTTTCTCTGGCTATTTTCCTAGCAGACCAGGATGACGACCAAGAAATCACCGAAGGTCAAATTCTAATGGCTCTCCTTCAAGAAGGCGAGGGCGTACCCGTTCGCAAGCTTATTGACATGGGATTTGACATAAATTTATGGCTACAACGTCTTATTGCAGAAGAGCAAGATGACCTCTCCTCCATTGTATCAGATGACGAGTCATTTCTCGACTCGGATTTATTTGAGTTTGATAGTGAACCTGAGTTTGGCAAAACACGTTTTGGGCGTTTTAGTTTTGCAGAACCAGACTATGGCAGCTCGGGCAATGCACCAACTCCCTTGTTGGATAAATATGGGCGAGACCTCACCGCGCAAGCAGCAGAAGGAAAGATCACCCCGGCTTTAGCCCGTGATAACGAAATCCGCGCTGTTGCACGTACTCTTGCACGTAGCAAAAAGAACAATCCTTTACTTTTAGGAGATGCCGGAGTTGGTAAAACAGCCGTCGTTGAGGGGTTAGCCTACGCTATCCATGCCGGTACTGCCCCAGCATCCTTACAGAATAAGCGGATTGTACAAATTGAGATCGGGACACTAGTTGCAGGAACAAGCCTACGTGGACAGTTTGAAGAACGACTTGTTGGTATTGTCGATGAAATCAAACGTTCAGGCAATTGTATTCTGTTTATTGATGAAATTCACACGATCGTTGGTGCTGGTGATACCATTGACAGCAACTTGGATGCCGCTAACATTCTAAAACCTGCCCTAGCACGGGGGGAGATTGTTTGTATTGGCGCAACCACACATGAAGAGTATCGGCGGGCAATTGCACAAGACCCTGCTTTAGATCGGCGTTTTCGTACAATTGACATTGATGAACCCAGCATGGAAGATGCCATTATCATCGTTGGGGGGCAGCGTGCCCGCCTAGAAGAACATCATGGGGTTGTCATCCGTGAAGAAACTGTCGAAGCAGCCGTTAAATTATCCATCCGTTACTTACCAGATCGCCGCCTGCCAGATAAAGCACTTGATTTATTAGATGAAGCCTGCACCCGTGTAATTATCCGTACAGCCCACCCTGATTTGGATGATGATACACCTAATGACGTTCAAGTAAGTGATGTTGCAGCTGTGCTTTCTGAATGGACGGGTATTCCTGTTAGTGAATTAACCACCGACGAAAAACGCAGGCTCGCTAACCTAGAAGTAGCCTTGTTAAAACGGGTTATCGGGCAGGACGAAGCAGTTAAATCGGTTGCCGCCGCTATCAAAACCGCCCGGGCAGGTTTGAACGACCCCAACCGCCCTATCGGTGTCTTTCTATTCTTAGGTCCTTCTGGCGTGGGCAAAACAGAATTAGCAAGGGCATTGGCAGACTTTCTTTTTGGAACAGAAGATGCCATGCTGCGTTTGGATATGTCAGAGTTTCATGATTCACATACTGTTGCGCGTCTAATTGGCTCACCGCCAGGCTATAAAGATGCTAATCGTGGCGGGCAATTGACTGATGGCTTACGCCGCAGACCTTATAGTGTGGTTTTGCTAGATGAGGTAGAAAAAGCCGCGCCAGAAGTCTTTGATATTTTCCTACAAGTTTTTGATGAAGGACGCATCAGTGACGCACACGGGCGACGAGTAGATGCCCGTCATGCTATTTTTATCATGACAAGCAATATTGGCACACAAGAAGGCGGGCGACAGTTAGGGTTTTCCGGCACATTATCCGAAAAAGCAGACTATTCTGGCTATTTAAAACAGTTCTTCCGCCCAGAACTCATTAACCGCCTAGATGATGTGATCACATTTCAATCGTTGAATAAAGATGCATTGCGCAAAATTTTAGATTTGCAATTGCAAGATTTACACAACCGCTTAGCAGAACAACACTTAAAGCTATCTCTAACAGACGAAGCCTGTGAGTTAATTCTGGATAATGGTTATGATCCAGTTAACGGTGTACGGCATTTGCGCCGAGCCATTGAACGGCTACTTACTCGCCCAATTAGTGCACGCATTATGGAAGATGCTTTCCCGGCTAATAGCACAATCCAAGTAAAAATTGATGATGATCATTTAATTTTTGAGGTAGAAACGTGATACCGCAAACCGGACGTTTGCCCCTACCAACAGACGATAAAGAAGCGCGTGAGTTGCTCAAAAAACGGCGACAAGAAGATCGTTTTGATCCTTTCGCCACAGACCCAAACGAAACCATCAGCACGCTAGGTAAATTAGCCATTCGGCGTGATGACATCAATGATTTTTTTGCGCTAGGTGATCTTTGTGCAGGACAATGCCTAACCAATGACAATCGCTTGTTAATTTTTTATGTCGGTAAAACATTGATTGCCTATCGCCGGGCATTACAAGCGGCAGATAACACCATTGACCGCAAATTAGCGCGGCGTGCCTTAAGAGATTTTATTGAATGGGTTATTGAAACAGCAAAAGAATATCCAACTCGCCGCAATTTATCAGTCGCTTTATGGGCTGCCGCTGATGATGATGAACATAATATCCGCTTAGAACGGACTTTCCGCCGTGAGTTATATAGCCTTTTGGAACGCTATCGTCGGCAACTAGGCACGCAAACCCTCACAGATGATGAATACACCATTGCAGCAGTCGATATGCCATTGCCACAAAGTGATGCATCTATGACAGTGGCAGACCTAGGGTTAGATGAAAATGCGCTTTCTGAAGTGCAGCACTTAGACCCCAGTGTTTATGAAACCCGTGCTGATGAAAATCAGGTCATTGATATTACATCAGTAGAAGCCAACGGCTCACCTTTATATGGGCACGAACAACCCGACCATGACCCTGACATCAAAAGCAGTATCTCATTACAAGCCAGTGAGTTCATTGTTGGAGATCGCATAGAGGGGCGATATGAAGTTGCAGAAGTGTTATGGGGTGGTATGGGGGTTGTCTATCTCTGTTATGATCATGAACAGCGCGAACCAGTTGCCATAAAAAGTTTTCAAGGGCGGTTCTTAGAAAATGAACGTGCCGTTGCTCGTTTTACTCAAGAAGCAGTCACTTGGATTCGTTTAGAAAAACACCGCCACATCGTCCAAGCACGTTTAGTTCAGAACATCAATAATAAACCTCATATCATTTTGGAACACATCAGCGGACCAGAAGGCATGGGGTCAGACCTAAGAAGTTGGATTGATCATCATCGGCTAGATACAGATAAATCCATTGAGTTTGCGCTGCATATCGCATTAGGCATGCAACATGCCACTCAAAAAGTCCCTGGTTTAGTCCATCGTGACCTAAAGCCAGCAAATATTCTCGTCACTCACGAAAATATCGCTAAAGTCACGGATTTTGGCTTAGTCCGTTCGGTTGATTTGGAAGATGTGGCAATTGATTATGTGCCACAACGCGACTCAAACGTACATCCCAGCGACCGGTTAACACGGGTGGGAGCAATTGTTGGCACAGCACCGTATATGTCCCCAGAACAATGCCAATCCAAAGATGTTGATGTGCGTAGTGATATTTATGCGTTCGGCTGCGTATTGTACGAAATGTTGACTGGTAAGCGCGTGTTCAAAGCGCGTAAATTCCCTGAATGGGTTCGCGCCCACATCAATGAACAGCCCGTCTTTGACATGAAATATCAACGTGTACTTCCCGGAAGATTACAACGATTAGTGCTTTCCTGCTTGGAGAAAAATCCCAACAATCGCCCAGAAAACTGGAGTGTGATTGTTGATGAGTTAATTCAAATTTTTAGAGATGTTATAGGAATAGAGCCAGAAATTGAAATTACCGGGCAAGCATTAGAAGCCAGGGAACTTATGGATAAAGGCTATTCGTTAACGGCACTCGGACGTTATGAAGAAGCCCTAATCGCCTATGATAGTGCAATTGAGTTAGAACCAGATTATGCTTGGGCTTGGGCACGTAAAGGACGCACGCTGCGTTTACTAGAACGTTACGACGATGCCCTAGCATGTTATGACAAAGCCTTATCTATCCAACCACATTATGCCTGGGCACATAACGGCAAAGGGATTATCTTAGAGCGACTTGGTCATCTTGAAGAAGCTCTAGAATGTTTTGAAACAGCAACCGAACTAAATCCGAGCGATGTTTGGTATTGGTATAACCGTGCAGATGTTCTGCAAAATTTAGGGCGCATGACAGAAGCTATTCCGCTATTGGAAAAAGGCTTACAAATTGACCCCGCCCACCCCAATAGTTGGGCAAAGCTCGGGCAAATTCATCGTATGATGAAAAATTATCAAGATGCTATCACTGCTTATGAGCAAGCCATTCGTCTAGAGCCGACCTATGCCTGGGCACATAACGGAGCTGGATTAGCATTAAAAGCCCTGGGACGTACCAAAGAGGCTTTAATGGCGTTCAAACGAGCAGCCCGTTATCAACCCAATGAAGTATGGCACTGGTATAACTTGACCGATACCTTGGTCGAGGTTGGTCAATATGAGGATGCCATCCAACCAGCACAAGAAGCCACACGGACTGATCCAACACACCCATTTAGTTGGTCCAAGCTTGGGCAGGTCATGCGTTACAATAAACGCTATCCAGAGGCATTAGCAGCTTATAACAAAGCCATTGAGTTAGATCCTCATTCCGCCTGGGCAATCAATGGTAAAGGGATTGTTCTGGAACAGATGGAACGTTATGAAGAGGCACTAGCTTGCTATCAACAAGCCGCATCCCTCAAGCCCAACGATATCTGGCATTGGTACAATCAAGGTAATGTTTTAGTGTTGCTTGGCAGATATGAAGAGGCTTTAGAAGCTCTACAAAAAGCAACTCAGCTCAACCCTAATCATGCCAGAAGTTGGGCACGTTTGGGGAACGCTTTACGTAATCTGGGGAAATATCAGGAATCACTCAACGCTTGCGAAAAAGCAACCCAAGCAGCACCCAATTATGCTTGGGCTTGGAATGAGCAAGGAGTCACGCTTGAGGCAATGGGACATTATGAAGACGCACTCCGAGCCTACCGATATGCCAGCCAACTGGCACCCAATGAGCCGTTTTATATTTATAAACAGACTGATGTCCTCATCACCCTAAACCGCAATCAACAAGCCGCTGAGTTATTAGAGCATGCTCTTATTCTGGATGACCGTAATGCTCAGATATGGGCACAATTAGGGCAAGTGTTACGCCGTTTAGGACGTTTAGAAGAAGCGTTAGATAAATACACCCGTGCTGTTGAGCTTGATCCAGAACATGATTGGGCATGGAATGGGCGTGGTTATACCCTAAGTCAACTTGGGCGGCATGAAGAAGCCTTATTTTGCTTTAAAAAAGCACTGGAGTTAAACAACCGTGATGTGTGGTATTGGTATAACTACGCTGATGAACTTCAAATGCTTAACCGCTTAGAAGATGCCATAAAAGCATTAGATGAAAGCCTAAAAATCAATAACCGCCATGTAGAAAGTTGGGCAAAGCGAGGGCAGGTGTTACGGCGGCTTGGGCAATATGCCGATGCCATCACAGCCTTTGATCTCGCTGTTCGGTTAAATCCTGCTTACGCATGGGCATGGAACGGGCGCGGTTTAACCTTTAAAGAAATGGGCAAAAAAGAAGAAGCTCTTGCCAGTTACGAACAAGCTGCCCAGCAAGACCCATCTGTTATCTGGTATTTTATCAATCAAGTTGATATTTTGTTGGATTTAAACCGCAAACAAGATGCCCTAAAAGTCATCAACCAAGCATTAGAACATCATCCAACCAATGCGATTTTATGGGCACGCCGCGGGCAAGTCTTGCGTCGTATGGATGATCTATCCGAAGCAATCCGTAGTTATGAACAAGCCCTAAAGTTTGACCCGGCTTACAGCTGGGCATGGAATGGTAAAGGGTTATGTCATTTTGCATTGCAACAATGGGAAGAGGCACTGAAGTGCTATCAAGAAGCCATCCGCTTAGATGACTGTGATGAGTGGTATTGGTATAATTACGGGCATACATTCTTTCAATTAGCGCAATACGCTGAGGCAGAAAAGGCGTTTTTGCGGGCGTTAGAAATTAACCCAGATCATGAAGCCAGTCAAGAAAAACTACAACAAGTTAGGGAAAAACTGAAACAATTATGAGCTTTAACCCATTCAGTAGGCACCTAAAGCGTGAATTTTCTATCACTTATATGAGTGGACCGCTTGACGGTAAAAAACTAACCTTCCCACAACCCAATATTGGTGATGAAAAAATCATCACTATCGGGCGGAGAGAAGGTTGTGATATTCACATACCATTTGACAACCAGGTATCACGTTTACACGCCAAACTTGGTTGTGTTGCTGTACCAACAACCAGCACTGATTCCGTCACCAACCCATTTTTTCTCACTTTCTGGTTAGAAGATGGTGGCAGCCGTAACGGTACATTTATCGAGAAAGAAGAAGATGCTATCACTGGGCGGGTCAGCTTGCGACCCAGTACTTTGTTCCGAATCGGGCGTACATGGCTGCGGTTGGATATTCCCCTCTCATATGGGGAATAATAGAAACAGTTTATCACAACACTAGCTTGAATTTATGGATATAGAGGGGGAGCAATGATTGAGGGACGGTTTCAAAACACACGTGGGCAAAATATCTATACCGTACGATGGATGCCAGAAGCAGACCCAAAAGCAATTGTTCTATTGGTGCATGGTGTCGCAGAACATAGTGGAAGATATCAACACATCGCAGATGCACTTACACAACAAGGTTATGCTTTATTTGCTTTAGATCACTTTGGGCATGGTAAAAGCGATGGTGTGCGTGCATATGTAGAAAATTTTAATGATCTCGTTACGGATTTAGAACAATATTTTGATCAAATTCGGCAAGAATACCCAGATAAGAAAATATTTGTTTATGGGCACAGTATGGGGGCATTGGTGGGATTGATATTCACCCTCAAACACCAGGCAGATTTAGCTGGTTTTCTATCTTCTGGCACGCCACTTATGTTAGATACAGCTGCCCCTAAGATCATTGTTTCACTTGCCAATGCCATTAGTCGAGTTGTGCCACGCTTGCCACTTATCCCATTAAACCCAAAACAACTCTCGCATGATCCTGCTTTAATTCAAGCACATGCCAATGACTCATTAATTTATCATCGTCCAGCGCGTGTAGGGACAGTTGTCAATATTATCAAAAGTGCCATACAAGCCCGTGAAAAAGTTCATACCTTGCAGCTTCCATTATTTATTTTCCACGGCACCGCAGATTCAATCACCCCGCCATCTGGAAGTGAATTTTTGTTTAAGCAAGCCGGCTCTTCTGATAAAACCCTTAAACTGTATGACGGTATGTACCACGAAACACATAATGAGTTAGACAAAGCGACTGTTATTAACGATATTCTAACTTGGTTAAACGCACATAATTAAACCTTAGATTAGAGGATTTTGCGGCTTTCTCATTTTTTTGCTATCTTCATGGGGAGAAGTATGCAAAAAATTGATAGCAATCGCTGATATTTTTAATCGCATATAAAATTTGATAATTGTTTTCCGCCCATAAATTATTACGGTTTATTTAAAAGCACATGCAAAAAACTAAATTACATGTTCAAGATATTTCTTTGAGCTTTGGTGGTATACGGGCATTACAGGGCGTTGATTTCAAGGTTAATGAGGGAGAAATTCTAGCCGTCATTGGTCCCAATGGCGCAGGAAAAACCAGTCTTATTAACAGTATCAATGGCTTTTATCGCCCACAAAGCGGCAATATCATCTTTGAAGACCAAGTTATATCCAATTTACCCCCATATCGCCGTGCGCAACTCGGCATTTCTCGCACGTTCCAGAATATCGCGCTATACACCAACATGACCGCATTGGATAACCTCATGGCAGCACGCCACATCCATATGCGTTCTAATATGTTGACTGGGGCATTATTTTGGGGACCTGCACGTAATGAAGAGATCGCACATCGACACAAAGTTGAAGAAATCATCGAATTCCTGGAAATAGAAAATATCCGAAAAACCATCGTAGGCAACCTAAGTTACGGGTTGCGTAAACGGGTGGAGCTAGGGCGTGCGTTGGCATTAGAACCCACACTCTTGTTATTAGATGAGCCAATGGCTGGCATGAATGTTGAGGAAAAGGAAGATATGGCACGGTTTATCCTTGATATTCATGAACGTCAAGGAATGACCATTATGCTTATCGAGCATGACATTGGCTTAGTGATGGACATCTCACATCGGATTGTTGCGCTTGATTTCGGTATCAAAATTGCTGAAGGTACACCACAGGAAATTGGTCAGAATGATGCTGTCATCAAGGCTTATTTGGGACAGGAATATTAAAAGATGGTTTTAAATCAACAAATTGGAAAAAAAACAGCCCAAATTTATCGGTCAAAAAAAGGTAGTGACCCAGCTCCTTTACAACCTGATGCTGATACATTACCCAAAATTTTTTTAAAAAGTGTGGAAAAATTTGGCAACCGGGTTGCCATGCGCAAGAAGAAGCTGGGTATTTGGCATGAATACACTTGGAATGAAGTGTATCAACATGTTAAACACTTCTCGCTTGGTCTGGTTAGCATGGGGTTAAAACCAGAGGAAAAAGTCGCCATTATTGGGGAAAATGATCCCGAATTTTATTGGGCAGAAATTGCAGTCCATGCCACACAAGGGATTACAACAGCGATCTTTACAGATGCTTCTCCCCAGGAACTCAGTTACATTGTACTGAATTCTGATGCGGTCTTTTTGATCGCACACGATCAAGAACAATGTGATAAAGCACTAGAACTTAAAGAGCAATTCACAAATATTCGCAAGGTCATTTACTGGGATGATCGTGGATTATGGAACTACGATGATCCCTGGTTAATCAGTTTTGAAGAAGTAGAAGCGTTGGGTAAAGCTTATGAGGCAAAAAACCCCGGTACGTTTGAAAAACTTATAGCCAATGGAACCGGTGAAGATGTTGCTATTTTCAGCTATACATCAGGAACAACCAGCTTACCCAAAGCGGCAATGATCCTACACCGTAATTTGATTTATGCCAATTCCAACATTGAAGAGGTTACGCCACGCCGCCCAGAAGACAATTATGTGTCTTTTAGTCCGCTAGCATGGATTACCGAACAAAGCCTAGGGTTGACCTCACACTTGTTATATGGCTTTCAAGTCAATTTTCCTGAAAGCCCGGAAACGGTTCAAAATGACATCCGCGAAATTGCACCCAGCACCCTGCTTTTCCCTAGTCGAATTTGGGAAGGCATGGCGCGCACTATGCAAATGCGGATTAACGACAGTATCTGGATTAATCGTCTGATGTATGCCTTGTTCATGCCGATTGCCTATAAAGTCATTGATCTAGAAGATGCCAAAAAGCCGATTCCATTTCATCTGCGTTTATTACGCCTTTTAGGTGAGTTTGCCATCTTCCAACCTCTACGCGATAAAATTGGCATGGTGAAAATGCGTGATGCCATTACGTCTGGTGCGGCACTTAGCCCTGATGTGCTACGTTTTTTCCGTGCTTGCGGGGTGGAACTAAAAAGTCTATATGGCTCAACCGAAATGCAAGGGGTGACATTGCACTATCCTGGTGAGGTAAAGCTTGCTAGTGTGGGAGAAGTCATTCCTGGTGTCGAGCTTAAAATCGCAGAAAACAACGAAATCCGTGTCCGCAGTCGTGCCGTGTTCAAGGGATATTATAAAGACCCCGAAAAAACCGCAGAATCGTTTGATGAAGAGGGCTTTTTCAAAACAGGTGATGCAGGATATGTGGATGAAGATGGGCATCTCATTTATCTGGATCGTGTGAAGGATATGATTCAGCTTGCCAATGGAGAGAGCTTTAGCCCGCAATATATCGAAGGACGCTTAAAATTCAGCCGCTTCATTCAGGATGTTATGGCAATTGGCGGGTTTGATATGGAATATGTGACAGCCATTGTCATCATCGACTTTGAGAATATGTCCCGCTGGGCAGAGAAAAACCGCGTTGTCTTTACGACTTATGTTGACTTAACCCAAAAACCACAAGTATATGAACTAGTCAAACGTGAGATTGAGCGTGTTAATGAAACGTTGCCACCAGCCGGGCGGATTAAAAAGTTTGTCATTTTGCATAAAGCGTTTGATGCCGATGAAGCTGAACTAACACGGACACGCAAGTTACGCCGGCGGGCACTAGAGCAACGTTATGGCGATATTTTGGACGCGATGTATAGTGACAAACGTGAGATCAATGTCAGTGCGGAGGTAAAATATCGTGATGGCAGGACTGGCACTGTAGAAACCTCTATTCAGATTATGACGGTGTAACTATGGCGACGAATGTATCAACACAAAAAACACGCTTTTCCTTACAAAACTTAAACTGGCAGCAAATTTGGAAATGGACATTAATGGGGCTGGCTGTCATCTTCTTGATGTGGCTGGGCGCACGCATTGATGAAAACCCCCGTGGCTTCTTACAAGCAACCGTCAGCGGTGTGTTGGTGGGTGGTATCTATTCACTTGTGGCGGTTGGTATTGTTATGATTAATAAAGCATCTGGCATATTCAATTTTGCGCATGGAGCCATGATGCTGGTCAGTGCGTTTATTTTCTTTAGCTTCTATACCACACAAAATTACAGCATGGTTGCCGTTATTTTATTAGCGGGTGTTACAAGTTTGCTGTTTGTCGCCATGAACAATTGGCGAGATATTCTTATACCACGTAACGCGCTGATTGCTCTTTTAATGACCGGCGTTTTAGTCGTTTTGATGACCCTACCCCGCGATGACTTACGTCTGATCCGTGCCTTAGTCGGTGGTACCACCGGCGCAGTGCTGATCGGTCTGATGATTGAGCGATTCTCAATCCGTCCGTTGATGGGGCAACCGATCTTTACCATGATCCTGATGACACTGGCATTAGATAGTCTCTTCAAGGGAGTCAGCCAAATGTTATGGGGGTCAATTGATCAAAAATTGACAATCTTTAGCGGCTTACAAGCCACCCTGAACATCCCCGCAACCATTCGTATCGACACATCTGCCATTATTGAAAGCCGAATATCTACAATCAACATTCAAACTGACACAGTACTCGCCTTTATTTTATCTGTTGCTGCGTATGTTGCCTTCGCCTTATTCTTTCAATATACCAATATCGGTCTAGCAATGCGCGCCACATCAGAAAATCAACGACTTGCTCAGTCTGTTGGGCTACGAGTACGAGCAATTTTAGCCGCAGCTTGGGCAATTGCTGCTTTATTGGCTTTAACTGCTGGTGTGTTATATGGTGCGGGAAATGGTATTGGCAAAAATATGCCAGACCTAGCCATTCGAGCATTTCCAGCCGTATTACTAGGCGGGTTGGAATCCATTGGCGGGGCGATGATCGGCGGTATTGTCATCGGTCTGGCACAAACCTGGGCAGATTCCTTATTTGGCAGCGATGCCGGAACACAACTTGCCCCTTATGTTATTTTGATGATCGTTTTGATCGTGCGTCCCGATGGACTTTTTGGTCAAAAACGCATTGAACGTATTTAAGGATGTCGCTTATGTCAGCCAATATTCGCCCATCAGGCGTATTTGATACCAGTTATGCACAAGATATTTCAATTAATCGAACATGGTGGGATAAGCTGAGTGGTTATCTGCTATTTGGGCTACTGCTTGCTATCCCTTTCTTACTAGAAAGCACGTTCCTTGGTGACATTGTTTCTCCATCTTGGATCACCACCATTACCAAAATTGCGATTTTTGCTATTGCCGCGCAAGGATTAAACATCTTAATGGGTTACACCGGGCAAATTTCGCTTGGGCAAGCGGCGTTTATGGCAGCTGGAGCTTATAGTTCCGCAGTGTTTGTCCGCGAATTAGGGTTCACCTTTTGGACAGCCCTACCAGCCGCTGCCCTATTTACCGGATTTATTGGTTTGATTTTTGGATTGCCATCACTACGGGTTAAAGGGTTTTATTTAGCCATGGCAACCCTCGCTGCGCAAAATATTATCATCTGGATGATTCGTTACCCACTAGATAACTTCACTAACGGTGTTAATCCTTTACCGCTGGAAAACTTCAAACCGGTTTTCTTTGGGCAAACAGTTAACCACAATGGAATGTATTTTATCATCATCACA
The DNA here is from genome assembly GCA_003696565.1 of Chloroflexota bacterium. Lineage (GTDB taxonomy): Bacteria > Chloroflexota > Anaerolineae > Aggregatilineales > Phototrophicaceae > DAOTWY01. The sequence continues at coordinate 6,205 of RFHA01000138.1, read as the reverse complement.
TTGGCAGTTTTGCTATTTTTAGTCGCTCGGAATATCGCCAGAACACGCACCGGACGTGCCTTTATCTCTGTACGAGATAATGATCTAGCGGCAGAATTACTAGGAATCAACGTATTCGCGTATAAATTGCAGGCGTTTTTCATTAGTTCATTGTATGCTGGTATTGCAGGGACGCTGCTTGCCTTCCATACACAAACAATCCTGACAACACAATTTGAGTTTTTGGTGTCTATTGAGTTGTTAGCTATGCTGGTGATCGGTGGTGCGGGGTATCCATTAGGTCCGCTTTTTGGCGCGGCGTTTGTATTAATCTTAAACCAGCAAGTTATCCCTAATATTCAGCCTGCAGTTGGCGACCTGGTCAGTAGTGTGTTGACATTCATTCCTAAAGAGAATGTTGTTACTGCAACGAAACCGATTTTATTCGGTCTAATCCTTGCATTATTTCTCATCTTAGAACCCCGTGGATTAGCATATCGGTGGGAAATTCTAAAAATCTCGTGGAAAATCCGTCCCTATTCATATTAGGGTTAATGGGTTTAAGGAGGAGAAGTATGACCATAAGGAGGAATAGATATCGATAGGATCATCGTTTCAAACTATTGTTTTCGTTTTTTTGAGAAAGGTTAAGAGAGCTATGCGTAAGATAACTTTACTTTTAATTGTTCTTCTATTGGCACTACCAGTAGCAGCCCAAGATGATGAGATGGGTCTGCCAGATTTCCTACCACATACCGAATGTGAAGTCGATCTCAGCGGTCAGACCATCACCATCTATCATCTAGGTGATGTTAGCAGCCCTGGTTATTCCCCCATCACGCTACCCTTGTTAGCAGGTATTGCGGATGCGGCAGCCTACTACAATGCACATGGCGGCGTTTGTGGTGCAGAAATCACACAAGTCAATTTTGATACCGGCGGTGACCCGGCACAAACGTCAGTCGGTTATGAACAATTGAAGGAAAATGATCCTGATTTGTTGGTTCTATATTCCTCACAAGATTCTGAGCTATTACGCCCCACATTAATTGAAGATCAAATTCCAGTCATCATCAGTGCAGGCTCTATCCCAGGGTTATATGGTGAAAGCGGTATGGAGCTAGACGGTTGGATTTATGCTACTAATCCACTGTATGCTGATCAATTCGCAGATTTCTGTGATTTTGTGGCAGATAACCCTGATACCTTCGGCGAAGAACCTGTCATTGGCTATATGGGCTGGGGTGGTCCATTCGCTGCTTTTGGTTTAGCAGCTTTTACCGATGAGACCATTGCCCATTGTGAAATGAACGGCGTAGATATTATTGATGAAGCGCAGACCTTCCTACCCACCGCAACAGCCGAAGAACTGGCAACCTTAGTGGAAAACCTAGTCTTAGAAGACGCAACCATCATCTATGTCAATGCGCTGGCAACAGGTCCTGTTCGTGTAGCGGAAGCTATCGAATTCATTGGTCTGAGCGATGAACTTGAACTAGCAACAGTCAACTGGGGCATGGATAGCTCAGTCGCGTTGCTAAGCCGTGCATCCTTAGGTGAAGATGGCCTCCCGTTGGTCAATGGCATGTATGGCTCTATGCCTTTTGGCTGGTGGACAGAAACCGACGACCCCGCTATTCAATTGATTACTGCCGAAGCAGATGCCAATGAACGTGATCTCACCGTTCGGGGTATTTCTTATATCTTAGGCTGGACATTGGTTGATAGCTATGTTGAACTATATACCGTTACAGCAAATCGAATCGCTGAGGAACAAGGATTAACCGACGGCGGTGAGATTTTAGAAGCAATCGACGGTGTTGCCATGCGGGAAACCATCGAAAATCACGCCTTTGAACCGATGGGACTATTCCTGCAAGATTTTGAAGGTGGTACGCGGCGGTCTGTTGCCAACAATCGTATTGTTCAACTGCGCTTTGCGAATGCGACAATGGACGGTATCGCAACCTCCGGCGATGACGCGCTTAAGATTGATCTTGGCGATGGCACAAACTACTATCCGCCCGTGATCATTCAACTAACGGAATTTGGACCCGCACCAGATATGCGTCCTGGTATGATGGACGAAGAATAAATCGAGTTTAGGGCGGTGACCTGCCGCCCTTTTTTAATCAATACGAGAATTGATACCATGTTAAGTGTCAACAATATTGAAGTAATTTATAACAGTGTTATCCTGGTTTTACGGGGTGTATCATTTGAAGTTAAACCTGGTCAGGTTGTTTCTTTATTAGGACCAAATGGCGCAGGTAAATCCACCACATTAAAAGCCATCAGTGGGTTATTGCATGAGGAGCTTGGTGAAATTACACGCGGTAGCATCACCTGGAACAATGAACGAATTGATGGCAAACCGGCGGAAGAAATTGTCCGCAAGGGCGTGATTCAAGTCATTGAAGGTCGTCCGCTCTTTCAACATCTAACAGTAGAGGAAAACCTCCACACCGGGGCAATGTGTTATGAAGGTGGACGGCATTATAAGCAAGATCTAGAAATGGTTTATAATTACTTCCCACGTCTAAAAGACCTACGCAAGCGTGTAAGTGGGTATCTTTCCGGTGGAGAAGGTCAAATGCTCGTCATCGGGCGGGCATTAATGGGGCATCCCAAGCTGATTATGTTAGACGAGCCTTCTTTAGGGTTAGCTCCCATGTTGGTTAAAGAAATTTTCCGTATTATCAAAGAGATTAAAGAGCAATCTGGCGTGTCGGTTTTATTGGTGGAACAAAACGCGCGTGCCGCACTGGAGCTTGCAGATTATGGCTATGTGATGGAAAATGGGCGCATTGTCCTAGATGGACCTGCTGAACAACTGCGTGAAAATGAAGATATAAAAGAGTTCTATCTGGGATTAAATACATCTGGGGAACGTAAAAGTTACCGCGATGTTAAACATTACAAACGCCGTAAACGCTGGTTAGGTTAGAGGATTTATGTCTTACGATACTCGTATCCGTGAACTTGTCGCACATGCTTATCAACATGCCCCTGCAATCAAAACGATTATGGATAACGCGGGGGTTACCCCGGCGGATATTCAGTCCACCCAAGATTTAGTAAAGATTCCTATTCTGCATAAAGATGAGTTAGTTGAATTGCATCACGCTAATCCTCCTTTTGGTGGGTTCTTGGCGGTGGATATCAATGACCTGCCCCGTATCTACATTTCACCGGGGCCCATCTACGATCCACAACCGATTAACCCAGAGGCAGGTGATGCCCCACTCGCCCCATTTCGCTATGTCGGCTTTGGGCGGGGGGATCGTGTCTTAAACACATTTATGTATCATCTAACACCGGCAGGCTTGCTGCTAGATGAAGGATTACGCGGTGTGGGTGCCACGGTTATCCCTAGTGGTCCTGGCAATACCGATTTACAAATTATGATGATGCAAGCTCTCAATATCACAGGCTTTGTTGGGCAACCCAGTTACCTGATGACAATCCTTGATAAATGCGAAGAAATGAATGTACCCGTAACTATCAAAAAAGCGTTGTTCTCCGCAGAACCATACACCCCGAGTCAACGCAAACGGTTTGAAGAAGATTATGGCATGCGAACAACCTCTGCTTATGGTACAGCGGATTTAGGCTTTGTCGGGTATACACGCCATGACGTGCAAGGGTTTTGTTTGATGGATACTATCTATATGGAAATTGTTGATCCACAAACAGGGGAACAGATGCCAGATGGAGAAATGGGCGAAATTGTTGTCACGACATTTAACAAAGCCTATCCTTTATTGCGATTCGGCACAGGTGATTTAGGTGCGCTTGCTCCAGAAAATCAAAAGCAATGTGAAGGGCAACAACTACTTGGTTTGTTTGGGCGTAGCGGCGATGCAGTTAAAGTGCGCGGCATGTTTTTGCATCCTAATCAACTCTTAGCGGCTAAAACACAATTCCCACAAATCAAAAATATTCAAGCAATTATTACCCGCCCCGGCAACAATGACCATGTTTTACTTCGTGTTGAGCTTCAACCCGGCACTAATGCCAATGGACTAGCCGAAAAACTCAAAGAAGCAGCTCGTTCTGCTGTGCGTTTGCGAATTGACGACGTAGAATTTGTAGAGCCAGGCAGTATCAAGCCAGGTGAGCGCGTCGTTAAAGATCAACGCACCTGGGAATGAACCAATACAGTCCAGCAGAATTGACCTAACGTAAGACACTTCGTTACAATATGATAGGCGGAAATGCTCCGCCTGTTTTAATTTTCATCAGTGCTAAGGATATAATCATTGAATCGTTATGCCTGGGTTGCTTTTTGGATTCTCGGCTTAATTTGGGGATCATCTTTTTTATTGATTCGTGTAGGAGTTGAAGAAATCTCTGCTGGGCAGCTTGTGTTCATCCGCACACTTATTGCCGCATTAGGATTAAATACTGTCGTTTGGCTACGTGGGTTAAAATATCCGCGCAACTTACGCCTTATCCGTGCCTTAATGATTATTGGTGTCGGGAATGCCAGCCTACCCTATATGCTGATCTCGCTTAGCGAAACACAAATCTCAAGCGGCATGGCGGCGGTGCTTCAAGCAACTGCGTCTTTATTTACGCTCGTCATCGCACATTTTGTGTTTGTTGATGAGCGCATCAATCGCAAGAAAGTTATGGGGTTAATTGTTGGGTTTATCGGGGTTGTCATTCTTTCTAGCGAATCATTTAGTGACGGGGTGTTTGATAGCGGCATCTTTTGGGGACAATTGGCAATGGTTGCCGCCTCATTATGTTATGCCATATTTACAGTTTATAGCCGTGTGGTTATCAAACAAAAAATTGAACCAATTGTCGTGGCAGCAACAACATTTATTTCTTCAGCTATTAGTGGATTGATCTTTATGCTGATAGAGCCACTGCTAGGTGGGCGATCAGCTGTTCCACTGGATCAACTACCAACCGACGCGCTGTTCGCAGTTTTGATGCTAGGGTTTTTGAATACTTTTATCGCCTATCTATTTTTTTACTATATCGTGCAGCAACTTGGTTCTTTCAAATCTGTGATGGTGACTTATGTTGTGCCGCCGGTTGGGTTGATCTTAGGTGCAATTGTTCTAAAAGAGGAATTTTCTACCTGGATGTTATTTGGTGCCCTGTTGATTTTTACTGGTATTGCGATTATCAACATCAATTTTCGGGCATTATTTGCATCACAACAGTTTACTACAAAAGAGCGTATCTCATCATAAAAATGGGCCGTACCGCTACTTAAATACAACAGTTTTATTATTATATACAAGCACACGGTGGTGTAGATGATACCAAATCGCTCGTGCTAACACTGTTTTTTCTAAATCTTTGCCCTTACGAATCATCTCGTTTACCGAATCACGATGATCAACACGTGTGACATCCTGCTCAATAATCGGACCAGCATCTAATTCCGGCGTAACATAATGGCTTGTTGCACCGATGATCTTTACACCGCGCTCATACGCTTGATGATATGGCTTTGCACCGGGAAAAGCCGGTAAAAATGAGTGATGAATATTGATCACACGATTAGGATAATGCGAGATAAAATTTTCACTCACAATCTGCATATAACGCGCCAGGACAATAAAATCAACTGCATGTTCTTTTAACAAGGCGAGCTGTTTTTCTTCTTGCTCAGCTTTTGTTGCCTTTGTAATAGGAAACACATAAAATGGCACCTCAAATTTGTCAGCGATGTGCTGCAAATCAGCATGATTGCTAATAATAAGGGGAATATCAACCCGCCACTCTCCAGAACGCCAGCGTGACAGAATATCATATAGGCAATGATCTTGTTTAGAGACAAAAATCGCCATTTTGAGGATTTCATCAGCCAAATGGACACGCCAAGACATATGATATTGTTCTGCAATAGGGGCAAAGCTAGAAGCAATTTTTTCCGGTGGAATTTCAAAAGTGGCTAAATCCCACTGTACTCGCATAAAAAAAATGTTCTGCTCAGCATCTACATGTTGATCTAAGTGCAATATATTACCGTTTCGGCGGAAGATAAAATCCGTGACGGCAGCAACTAAACCACGTCTATCTGGGCAAGAAATTAAGAGTGTCGCATACATCAAGCAAAGCTCCTTGAATTACTCAAAGAGTAGATAATATCCTAAACAGAGGTAAATAAAAAGATCAGAAGGGTGTTGGCAGCGGCTTACTCTCCCACACCGTCTCCAGTGCAGTACCATCAGCGCTTGTGGGCTTAACTTCCGGGTTCGGG
>RFHA01000137.1 GCA_003696565.1 Chloroflexota bacterium | reverse complement strand
GTCAGAATAAACAATCCGCCGATTGAGGCATTGAAAAAACGCCCACATTTACCCCGTTGACAACGCCTCCATCCTAAGTTATCCTCTCAGTCAATGACATACACGACCAAACAAAGGTGTGCCAGAACCCGGATGTTCGGTACACAATAGGGGAAGTCCGGTGCCTACCCCACACGGGTAGAAGTCCGGCGCTGTCGCGCAACGGTAATGTCGCTCAATCCAATCTGAGACGACAAAGCCCGATAACCTGCCTTTGTTTCGACTCGTGCCTTCGCGTAAAAGGGAAGCGAGCATGGATCAAAGCACCTCATTATCAATCCAAATTGCCCGCCTACCTGCTGGTAGGCTTTTTTGTTTCCACGCCCTCCCTGCGAGGAGATTGTTTGTTACTGATTTCCATCTACAGGAGGTTCTTTTATGAAATGGCGTTTGCTACTGATTTTTGTGTGCCTCATCACCGGCTTGGTTTATGCACAAGACGACGCAACAAACTTACTTGATACCTGTGTACAAACCTATGACCCAGATCAAGACTACTTCCCAGATAAAGTTGAAGTCGAATACAGCACCGGCTTTTCAGTTGAATATTTCAACAACTATAAGCTGCTCAGTGTCGTCACCCCTTGGGAAGAAACAGTCCAATATATCCTGCTACAATGTGGCACCCCAGCCCCGCAAGGCTATGACGACATCCCTGTTATCGAAGTCCCCGTCCAGCGCGTCGTCACCACATCCACCACCTTCTTGCCCCATTTTGTGGATCAAGATGTTGTGGAAACCATCGTCGGCATGGATAACCTCAGCTTCCCAAGTGAAGCAGAAATTGTTGACTGGATCGAAACCGGCAATGTCGTCGAAGTCTATGCCGATTACGCCCCCAACACAGAAGTGCTGATCGAGCTTGATCCAGACGTGGTGTTCTTGCAAGATTTCGCGCCGGATGGTGCCGCCGTCCAATTAGCTGAGTTAGGCATCCCCACCGCCCTTAATTACGATTTCAACGACACAACCCCGCTTGGTCAGGCGGAATGGGGTAAATATTTCGCCCTGTTTTTCAATACCGAAGCCGCCGCCAATGAACAGTTTGAAGCGGTTGAGACTGCCTATTTGGAATTAGCCGCCTTAACCACAGATCTACAAGACCGCCCAACGGTCATGGTTGGCTCCCCATGGCAAGGCACATGGTACGTCTCCGGCGGGGGAAGCTACCCAGCCGCCCTGCTTAAGGATGCCGGGGCAGATTACCTCTGGGCAGATACAGAAGAATCCGGCAGCCTCGCCCTAGAATTTGAAACCGTCTTAGATGTCGCCGCCCAAGCTGATTTCTGGGTTAACGTTAACTGGACTACCCTAGATGATGCCCTAGCTGAAAACGAAAATTATGACGAATTCGCCCCATTCCGTAACGGGCAGGTCTACGCTTATAACGCCGCAGTTGGTCCAAACGGCGGTATCCTATACTTTGAAACCGGCGCAGCTTATCCTCACCTCGTCCTGGCAGACCTCATCGCCATCTTCCACCCAGATCTGCTGCCAGATCATGAGCTGTATTTCTATCGCGCTGTTCCACAAAGCGAATAAATATCACGTCCCCCTTCCCCTCGTTCAGGGGTGGGGGGCTTGAATAAAAGGAACCAACCATGGCACAGCTCACAACCGATAACCCCAAACTAACATCCGCTTCCGCCACCTTCAGCTTGCCCGGAATCCGCACATGGGGCTTGTTCAGCCTGCTGATTCTTCTCCTGTTAGCCTTAGCGGCTAGTTTGTCTTTGGGGTCTGTCAATATCCCCCTTAAGGATATTTTACGCATCCTAATGGGGCAAGAAGCCAGCCGCGCCTCTTGGGAGCGCATCATCTGGATGGTACGGATGCCCGGTGCTTTAACAGCGGGGTTTGCTGGCGCAGCCTTAGCTGTCAGCGGCTTACAAATGCAAACCTACTTTAGCAACCCACTCGCAGGACCGTTTGTCATCGGGATCAGTTCCGGTGCAAGCCTAGGGGTTGCCCTAGCGGTGTTGGCTGGTGGGTTAAGTCTATTAGCCGCCGCCGGGTTAGCTGGCACATTAGGCTTAGCAGCTGCCGCCAGCCTGGGTGCTGGGTTCGTCATGATCTTGGTTCTATTCACCGCGCGCCGTGTCTCTAATCATTTATCATTGTTATTAATTGGCGTGATGTTCGGCTATATGACCAGCGCATTCGTCAGCATTCTGATATATTTCAGCCGCCCAGAACAAATCGACACCTATATTCGCTGGGGTTTTGGCACCTTCGGCGGGGTCACCTGGCAAACCATGCGTGTGTTTGCACCGGTAGTTATCCTGGGCTTAATCATGGCATATTCCCAAGCAAAACAACTCAATGCCCTCATATTAGGTGAAAACTACGCCCGCAGTATGGGGGTCAATATCCCGCGTGCCCGCTTCATGATCGTGGTCAGCACCGCGCTGCTGGCGGGGGTAGTCACAGCATTCTGCGGTCCCGTTGGCTTTATTGGGCTAGCTGTCCCACATTTATGCCGAGGCATATTCCACACCGCAGATCATCGCATTCTCATCCCAGCTGTCGCACTTATGGGGGCGGTTATCGCCCTTGCCGCGGATGTCATCGCCTCTCTGCCAGGCAGCATCAATTATACCTTGCCGCTTAACGCCGTCACGGCACTGATCGGCGCGCCGGTTGTCCTCTGGGTTATCTTACGACGCAAATCATAAGCAAATTTATCTTTCATCATGATCCTAACCACACATAACCTCACCATTGGCTACACAAAAACGATCATCGCGCACAATCTCAATTTATCCTTACTGCGTGGTGAATTAGTCTGCTTACTTGGACCAAACGGAGCCGGTAAATCCACCCTGATGCGGACGCTTGCCGCCATGCACCCCCCACTAAGTGGAGAAATCCGCCTCATGGGGCAAAACATCCGCCAACTCAAACACCCAGACCTAGCCACTCGCTTGAGTGTTGTCCTCACAGATCGCCCAGATACCGGGCAAATGTGTGGTTATGAACTGGTTGCACTTGGCAGGCATCCATATACCAATTGGTCTGGACGTTTAACACAACAAGACCAGCAAATTATCCAGCGTGCCCTGGCGTTAACCGGCGCAACAGACCTCGCAAACCAGCCTGTTGCGCAGCTTAGTGATGGACAGCGGCAAAAAATCATGATCGCACGAGCGTTAGCCCAAGATACCCCCCTCATCTTGCTTGATGAACCCACCGCATTTTTAGACCTCCCTCGCCGTGTCGAGATCATGCGTTTGCTGCGCCAGCTCGCACGTCAAACCAACCGCGCTATTTTATTATCCACTCACGATTTAGATTTAGCCTTACGGACAGCAGATCAATTGTGGCTCATGGCAATAGGCGGCATCATCCAAACCGGCGCACCGGAAGATTTAGTCCTCAATGGCGCGTTTCAAACTGTATTCCAAAATGATGGCTTGTTTTTTGATCTTGACACCGGCGCGTTTCGTATTCATGATCACCCCACCGGAAAAATCAGCGTCCACGGAGAAGGCATACGCGCTACTTGGGCACGGCGTGCCGTGGAGCGTATTGGTTACACCATTGTTGATGATGCTCCCCTGGTCATTGAGGTACTAAACGACTCTTATAAACTAAGAGGCAAAATATATAAATTCTTATATAATTTGGTCAAAGATTTGGCATAAATCAGTCGCATCATTTACCATAGAAGTATATCACATCGCAAATTACTTAAAACTAAACAAAATAAAAACGCTAAAGCCTATGCATGACACATATGAATCAATTGAAACCAAACAATAATGAATACACCGCCAATTCTAATTAAACTCTTTGAAGTCAGCCGACGCATGGCAGAAACACGCGCGTTAGAACCACTGTTAGAATACATCATGGATACCGCGCTAGAGACATTCGATGGTGAAAATGGCTTTATTATCCTGCTGAATGAACGTCAAGAATTAATCTATCGCCTCGCCCGCAATAACAAAGGGGAAAACATCCCCAATCCAGAAACACAAATTAGCCACTCCATCCTGCATGATGTCCTACAAAGTCGCCAACCTATCCTGACCAGTAATGCCATTGAAGACCCTGTTTATCATCACGCCAAAAGTGTGGAAGCACTACATCTAGCCTCAGTGATCGCCGTACCACTTATTTCACGCGGGAATCTACTGGGCGCACTGTATTTAGAAAATCGTTCAAAGCCTGCTCTATTTACGACATTTGATGTTGATCCCCTGCGCTTTTTTGCAAGTCAAGCTGCCATTTCCATTGAAAACGCCTTGCTCAATGATGAGCTAGAAGCCCGCGTTCAACGTCGTACAAAAGAGCTTGCCCTCGCACATGAATTGCTTCAACAAGAGATGCTGGAACAAAAACGCGCTCAAGTCATCACCAATTTTATTGAAAGTGCATCGCATCACTTCCGTACCCCGCTAACCATTATCAACACCAATGCAGATTTACTCCGCCGCCGCGCAAACATCACCGGCTACGAGCGATACATCACCGGTATCTTTGACCAAACGGCTGCTATTCTTAATTTAGTCAACTCATTGGTGACAATGGCTCAGTTGGATAGCCTAGATCAACTAGAACTGACCTCACATAACCTCAATGAGATTTTGCATGAAATTCAGATCATCACCACACAACAAATACCCCAACGTGACCTAACCCTCCACTTTGAGATACCGCAGCAAGCCATTATCGCCAATGTTGATCATGATTATCTGCGACAAGCCATTATTGAACTCATCCATAACGCAATGACCTATACACCAGACGGTGGGGATATTTACGTTCGGTTATATCGTCAGGATCATCAAATCTATATCGATGTGGTTGATACTGGGGTTGGGATGGAGCCGGAAATTATACCCATGATTTTTGACCGGTTTTACCGTGTTGACCGTGCCGGCACATCCCGCGGGTTTGGATTAGGGTTAGCCATTGTGCATCGCATTATGGAGATGCACAACGCAAAAATTGAAGTGATGAGTGAACTGAATAAGGGCAGCACTTTCCGCTTAATTTTATCCGAATAAATGCCGCCCCAAACCAATATCATAGTAAATTAAATGTCGTTGTACTGCCGTCGTTTTCTAATGCCATATATCCATTTCTCAGTCGTAAGGTCATTGTAAAGGGTACATCACCATAAGCATTAATATGCGCCATCAGTGCCTTATCACCTTGATATGCATCCGG
>RFHA01000136.1 GCA_003696565.1 Chloroflexota bacterium | reverse complement strand
TCAATAATTATGTTTTTGTTTCCAGTCAGTATTATATTTTTTGGGGCTCTTTTTGCTCTTTTAAAACTTAATGGCTGGTTTTGAGTTTTGATTTCTATACTCAAGAGTCCCGACTTCTCCTCATGATGCTAGCCTGAAAAGCGTCATTCTATCAAGATCCTGACGTTGCGCGATGAATTTCGCAAAGTTTGTATTATTACCGTCATCCAGGAGAAAATCAGGCAGGCTACGACGCAGCGCTGTCGCGACAACCAGCTCAGACGGAGCCAGCCCGGGACGAATTGTACGAAGCCAGGAACCAAAACAATGCCACACTAACTTTGTATGAACCGATGCCAGGTAATGCAGTAACCCCTGAGCAACAATCCCCGCATGAACAAAGACGTGATACGCCTTCAACTTTCTCTGGATACTTTCACGATATTGCGCTGATTCGCGATGCAGATGCTGATTGCCGTTACGTCGTTTTAACGGTTTCATGCTGGCCATCCAAAAATGGTAGGAAAAAGAACCGATAACATGAACTGCCTGTTTGAAGGTGTGCTCAATTTTGAATCTAAGGCCATAGAGATAAATGATGTCCAGGGCGGATAATTCCGTGTCAGTGGCCATCAGTATACAACGCCCTCTCGTGGGATGAACAACCAGAACGAATCGAACCATGCCGCCGGTCGGTCGCCACAACAAATCATGGACAGCGTATCGAATTGTCACATCTTTTTCGCCGTAGACAGGACTTGGAGCCTCTTGCATCGCATCCTTACACCCAAACAGTGATGAAAGTTTGACCTTGCTACCGTACTTTCGTGGCCGTCCCCGCCGCCTTGATCCGGGGTGCTGGTAGACTCGATAAGCAACCGCATTGGACTTGGCGCGGGTGATCAAATGATTTCCCTTACCCAACAGCCCATTGACCACTTTCTGACTGGCATAGTATGCATCAGCAACAAAATAGTAGGGCTGCTCAATGCAGGTGATCGCCAGCAGACTGATCATTTTATCCAACAGGGTACGCTTATCTCGGTTCGATAACACAATCCCCTCATGAATCCTTGCTGCGAGAGGGACAGCAACGACGCTTTTGGCGACCTGCGAAAGAATGGATACCGCCTGGAAAGAGTGCCCCATGATGTACTCGGCTTTAGTATTGGATTCTGATTGTTGATGTAGCAGCTTGACGCCAGGCATCTTTCTGCCCTGCTTGGCAACTTTAATACCATCACCAACTAACACGAGTCGGCCATTGACGCGCACCAATCCTGGAAGCAGTTGCAGTACGATTTGTGACCACAAGGCAGTCATCTTGTCCAGTTTGATGGCCCTACTGTGAAAGGCATCAAGCAAATTATCATAAAACCGCCCACGCAATCCGAGCGCCCGAATAATGCTGGTGACACCCATGTGCTCGGTGCGAACCGTCAAACCGGCCACACACAGTGCAAACCACATAAAGGTTCGAATTCGAGAACAGGCCGGACGAAGCAACACGATAGCATCCCACCAATAAATCCAAAGCATAGCGAATCTCCTTTTGACAAATAAGCATAGCATATATATGCTTTATCTATGACCAATATAAAGAAAAGACTTGCTCAAATTGAACGGCGTATCGCCAATATCAAAGAAGAGCTGGCATCCATTGGGGAGATGCGCCCTGGTTCATTAACGAAACAATACAAAGACCCACAACGCCAGACAGGGGCCTATTATCAGCTCAGCTATACACTGGACATGAAGAGTCGAACAGAGTATATCCGAAAGGAATTTGTGAATGACATTCGTCGCCAGATAAGCAACTATAAACGGTATAAAAAGCTCAACGCACAATGGGTGGCGCTGAGTATTGAGCATTCAAAATTAACCATGAAACTCAAACAAACACCATGATGGTGATATGGAGAGATTAAGCAGCTGTGGTGAAACTGGGCAGCAAAAAGAGACCGTTGATTTTACGGGTTGCCGATGATTCAAAAGTTGAGGCGATCGCAACGATCTGCCAAGAAAACGGATGGCATTTTATTGTGGGATTCGAACCGGACAAGGAAGAGGATCTGAGTGACCTGGAAAGAAAACTCTCACCGCCCACCCGGGTTAAATATGACAAGACAGGTCGAAATGACCCTTGCGACTGTGGAAGCGGAAAGAAATACAAGAAATGCTGCGCTGCCGCTACGTGACTTTCGGTTGATCTTGTAGGCGGGTAATTTACGTAGAACTCGGTACTCTCAAG
>RFHA01000135.1 GCA_003696565.1 Chloroflexota bacterium | reverse complement strand
GGCGGGATGTTTGTGGTGGTGATTTCTGGTTTGCTGATGGTGGTCGAATCCATCACACAAATGAGCAGAATCATCAGGCACATGGTAACAATGACACTGATGAATAAAATCATCCCTAATGCGTCCATGTTCTACCTCTATCATTGGCTAGTTGATAACTCAATCATTGCATGGTTTGAGCGTTGATCACTTGACGCATGCACCACGCTTGATCTACGTTTGCCCTATACTGCCCTTAAAAATCAGCATCAGGGAACTGTTGAAACATAAATGGCAAGGGAGCGTTACCAAGCGCGATATAACGTTCATAATCTGCCAAAGCTGCTTGAGGATTCCTCAAAAAAAAATATGCTTGCCCGCGTTGTATGAGCGAATCGGTATGGTTGGGGTCTATGTTAAGCGCGAGCGTAAAGTTTTGTACAGCACGCTCATAATCTGCTAAAGCCATCTGCTGCATCCCCACGTTGAAATATGTTGCCACAGTACGCTGATCTGGAAAACCATCCAACACCATCCATTCACACATAACCAGATCACCATGTGGGTCAAGCTCTGGTGCTGGGTAATATTCGGCTGGCAGCCCATTATATCCGCGCAGATAACCGCGTTCACCGTCGATCTGCTGGCGTGCGATGGGGGAAAGTTCAGCATCGCCAACAGCAATTGCATGGATGTGAATGGGGGACCCGGCGTAAAGCTCATCTGGAAAGCGCACCCAGGCGGCAAACCCAGCAATCCGTAGGGATTCGATCATATAAGGAATCTCGTCATCCATCACACTCCAATCCAACGGGCTACGGACGGAGATATCCACCGCCCCACCGCCATCGTGTGTGCCGAAGCTAGCTGCTACTCCCCCCGCGTTATAGCTTCCTTGCGTGATGAGTTGCCGAAAGTTTAGTTCTCCACCCAAATCACGATAAATGCGTGTGGCGTTATCCAGCATAAACAGTGTACGCCGGTTAAGCGTAGCATAGCCGACTTGCTCTCGTGTGTAGTCATCTGGCGGGCGCAGGCAGCCTTCTGGCTCAAGTTCACCTGTTGAGGTGGTGACAAATTGCCGGTTGATGCCGTCCTCACCGGGGATAATGGTGATTTCACCACGTGGCTCTAGCCAATATTCGCCGAATCCGCCTTCTGCTACCCAGCCCTGTAAGTCGTTATAACTGATTTGCCACCAGGTGTAACCTTCTGCACAGGTGAACCCAGCGAGAATAGGAACAGTTTCTCCGATGGGAATCGTGCCAATGCGAGCGAGCGTTGTTCCTGGCTGTGGGCGGATATTCAAGGGTACGCTGGAAATCACCCGAGCTGATTGACCGACAACCACCCGCGGCGGCAGGTCAACTGGGCAAGTAGAGTCTGTTTGGGCGTTTATAGGATATGTGAACAAATAACAACATATGAAGATGGCAAGCCAACGCATGGTTGTTTTCCCTCTTGTTCGGACAATATGCTCTTTAAGAATAATCGGATTACCTCACGCTAATGTTGTTAAGGGATCAATTTTGCACGCTAGGGTTTGATCGCCCGATACGAGAGATGCGCGATTAATTTCTTCAGGTGCATATTCGCTGATAACACCTCCACTCTAACATGTCTTGCTTACTATTTACACACAACGTCGGTTTAGCGTTGGGTAAGCGTAGCTAAACAGGCTTTGATGGCGGCTGTCATGGTGTCGATAGGTAATCCTTCCTCTGCATTGGCTTCTGTCATCATGGGGATGTGGATAAAACCGGCTCGCGTGTTCAAACCGGAGCAATCTATCTCATGTTGTGCGGTATAAAACACATGATTGCAAACATATGCCCCGGCGTAATTGGAATATTCAACCGGAATTCCTAAGGAATCAATGGCAGTGTAGAACTGTTCCAGCGGCAAAGTTGAGCGATAAGCATGTTGTCCATCGGGGATAATCGGTTGCCCTTGTGCCAATAGTCCGCTGTTATCTGGCTTGCTGGCATCGTTGATGTTAAGCGCGAAACGTTCCAAGCTGATCTTTTTGCGCCCGGCTGCCACGCCAAGGCAGATGACGACATCCGGGTGATGCTGACGTATTAATGCACGTAGTCGTTCCCCGGCTGTTTGGAACACCGTCGGTAATATCTCTGTTATGATGTATGGTTGATAAGCTGGGTCAGACGCAATACGCTCCACAATAACCTGCGCAGGGTTGATTGCGACACCCGGAAATGGCGTAAAACCTGTTAAAATAATGGTCATGATTGATGATTCCCTTAATGTTAACTTCTGTCAGATATTTTAACAGATAATGAAAGAAAACCGATGCAACTAGAAAGAATCACTATCCAAGGCTTTAAATCGATCCGCGAAGCGGTTGTTGAAATGCGCCCGTTGAACATTCTCATTGGTGC
>RFHA01000134.1 GCA_003696565.1 Chloroflexota bacterium | reverse complement strand
CGTTTAAACAATAACTTTACGCATAAACTATCAATTGTTGAACATTTACTTGATGGAACGCCACAACAAGTCATCGGCACCTCACGAAATGATATGGAAAAAGCCCCCATTGTCTCTGGTGTACATCACTTCTTAAAACGACGAGAATTTATCCCAAGTCAAGATAAACTCAACTCAGTTGAATGGGGAGAAGTTAATGCGGAGTGGTCATATACAATTATGGCAGAATTTCAAAGCCCTTATGCGCTAAAACCCATATCTGTTCTCTTTAAACATAGCGCGTTACATCCCCGATTCAACGATGACCATATTGTGATTTATGGTGAAGAAGGTGCAATTACCATAACCGGGTGTTATGGACAAGGTGATTTATTTATCTATAACTCTCATACAGGTTGGGAAAAGCAGTCCGTGCCACCACATATCGCCAATCAACTACCACCTATCGATGATGACACCCAGCGAAATTGGACTGTACTCATGCAGGAATTTGTGGCGAGTATCCAAGGATTGCCACACCAGCCCTATCAAACTTTTGCTGATGGTTGGCGTTATCAAGACATCATTGACCATATTCGAGCTAATAAAGCATGGTATAGCACCATGTAAATTAACGGATTAAAACTTATCAGTCAGCTATTGATAGAGTTGATAGAGATAGTATCAACGAAACAGATAAGATACTATCTCTATAAGAAAAATCGACAAATCTCGCTCATCGTTTGCAAGAATAATAGTCGAATATGATACCCCTGAATAGAATTAACGCTATTCTAAGACCCCAAACGATAACCAAGATAAATACTAGAACCGGGCCAAATTTCAAAGGTTGGTATATCTTCTGGCAACATAACCATCGTCCATAAGCGTTCCATGGTGCCATCCAAGATCATTTCTTGCATGGTATATTCAATGAGCAAGCGAAATTCAATGTCATTTAGAGGGGTGGCAAATGTCATCAAGCGTGGCTGACAAGCAACCACGGCTGCGCATTCTGCACCAGGTAAATATGAAGCGTCATACCAGCGTCCAGTATTATTATTGGTTCGTGTCAGTGTAAGTTGTTCAGGATGTGCTTGGATAATGGGCAACAGTGTTAATGAATCACCAAATGCAGCGTCTGCTTCAGGGTCTTCACTCAGCAAGATGACTGGGATCGCTTCTTCTGGTTGTTCATTAATTTCGATTCTTGCAGATAGGAATTGAGCAAGTGCACGCGCACGATCTACCGCATAGGGTTCAGATGATGGTACAAGCAGTGTATCACCATTTAAATCAGCAAAGCCAACCACATTTTCACCCACTCGGGACATCAACCGCAAGCCATGCACAAGATATGGATTAGTAAAATCTACCCGATTCACCCATTCCCAATCTGGTTCAACACCAAGTGCAATATCAGCTTGCCCATTAGCCACTAACTCCAACGGATTGCCAGCACTAAGTGGAATAAATTCAACAGTTCCGCCCCAACGCCCCACCATCGCCTGGATCAATTCACGATGAAATGCATCAAGATTTCGTTGGCTTGTTGTGGCAGCATCACCATAGATCCCGGCGACACGCAACGGTTGCCCAGATTGAATACGAGGCACAACATATAGTGAGGGGAATGTTAGATCAACAGCATATTGATCTAACGCTGGAGCTGCATCGCCAACGTTACGCCAAACAACAATATCATCATACCGTTCCCCCGGAAAATGGACTTGTTGAATTTCATCCATACGCCCAATTCGAGTAAGATAGTGTAATGTGCGGTTAATTAGTGTTCGCAAGTTAATATCTTGCCGTAACATCGCAATTGCATAAGGCTCTTGCTCCACTGTTTCTGATAGCAAGCGTGTTAAATCTGGGCGAATAGCCGCAACTCGCAACAAACGATGCTCACTATCCACGATGCCATCAACCTCGCCGGCAGCCAACGCCACATAAGCTTGATCGAGTGTGAGATAAGTCTGGACATCAATGGGCAATTCGCTGCGGATTAACCAGCGATTAACCGCATTTTCTGCCGGTGACGCAATGACCACCCCAACGCGACGATTCGCCATATCTGCCAATGTGTTAATTTCACTAGATGAAAGCACCATCAAAGCTTGGCGATTCATATAATATGTTTGGGAAAATTCCACCAATGCATCGTACTCACGGCGATGTGGTAACGCACCAATGACAATATCCACGTCTCCCCTGCGTAACATTGCAGCAATTTCTTGCGGGTCACGTGTTACCTGCACAAAATTTGTTAGCACTCCCCAAGCAGAAGCTAAGCTGTTAGCAACATCAGCATCATATCCTGAAACAAACCCACGAATATTATATTGTGAAAAAGGTGGGTTATTATATAACACGCCGACATTCACAATACCGCTTTCACGAATACGTGCAATAGCAGATTGTGATGGTAATTCTTCTTCCAAATTTACAACTGCTTGGGGCACAGGTGTAGGTGGAACGCGCGTTGGCACAGGTTGTTGATCGCTCTCTTGTGAATAAGACAACTGTGTTGTCATCAACAACAAGCCGCCGAGGATCAGTAGAAGGAGATGTTTCATCCGTTTTTTACCTTATACAATCCATGTTGAGCGATGTATTGTAATATATTATCAGGCACCATGTAACGGACACTTTTCCCTTGTAACAAACGCTCAACAATATCCGTAGAGGAAAATTCAACTAAAGGGGAATTCAACAAAACAGCGTTTTTTTCCAAATCTGGGATCACATCATGATGCATATCCAACCGCAAATCTGGATTACCAAATCCTGGACGACGCATAACAGCAACAGCAAGTTTGGCAGTTGCAAACAACTCTTGTGGTCGTTCCCAATTTGGTAAATCGCGGTAGACATCTCCACCCATGATAAAAAACAGTTCCGCTTGGGGAAATTGGTCATGGAGAATACGTATTGTATCAATTGTATAGTGCGGTCCTGGTCGGTCAATCTCTACACGAGATAATTCAAATCGTTCGTTATCAGCAATTGCCATGTTAATCATATTAACCCGATCTTCAACTGTGGTTCGAGTTACTTGTTTGTGTGGCGGTACCCCAGCAGGCACAAACAAAACACGATCAAGTTCTAGCTCTTCATAGGCATGTTGCGCCAAAATAAGATGCGCATAATGAGGCGGGTCAAATGTCCCCCCTAAAATGCCAAGCCGTTGTTTCATTAAACCCTCCAGGTTGGTGGATCACCAGGCTCTAACAGGTAATTATTAATTTACTCGGACCATTCTAATTCATAATCACCAATATAGACGGTGTCACCAACCTGAATACCAGCCTCCTCTAAAGCCTGTGAAATTCCCAATGTTTCCAAAATACGTTGAAACCGCATCACAGCATCTTCATAATCCCAATAAGTCATAGCAGCCGCCCGTTCAATTCGCTTACCCACAACACGATACTCACCCTCCCCCTCACGGATAATTTCAAATATCACATCATCTTCTTCCAGCTCATAAAGTGGTAATTCATCCACGGTCTGGGGCTGTACCGGAGGCAAATGAGATAATGCCTCAACAACTTTTTGTATCACCTGAAGTGTGTTTTGGCGTGTCGCGGCAGAAATCGCAATTGCGTTAATTCCCTCTTGCTTTAAACGATCCCGAACAAGTTCCCATTGTGCTTGTGCCTGTGGCAGGTCAATTTTATTGAACACCACAATTTGCGGTTTTTCCCGTAACCGTTCATCATATAAGGCTAGTTCGGTGTTGATTTGGCTATAATCTGCTAAAACATCAGGACTAGAGCCATCTAGCATGTGTACCAACACACGTGTACGTTGTACATGCCGCAAAAAGCTATGCCCTAAGCCCACCCCCATATGCGCCCCTTCTATCAATCCTGGAATATCAGCAAAGACAATATCCTGATCATCATATACTACAACACCCAGGTTCGGCTCAAGTGTAGTAAAGGGATAATTAGCAATTTTAGGCTTAGCATTACTAATGACCGAAAGCAACGTAGATTTGCCGGCATTCGGTACCCCAACAATACCAACATCTGCAATCAATTTGAGTTCTAGTTTGAGCCACATCTCGGTACCCGGTTCGCCTTTTTCAGCAATACGTGGGGCTTGGTTAGCGGCTGAGGCAAAACGTGCGTTACCGCGTCCACCACGTCCACCACGTAACACCACATATTCTTCATAAGGCTTAACCAGATCCACTAACAACGCGCCAGTTTCTGCATCGCGAACAACCGTTCCAGGTGGGACATCAATATACAAAGGCTCAGCACTTGCACCCGTTTTATGCGAACTACCACCACGTGCGCCATGTCCTGCTTTGAAATGCACTTTTTTATGAAAATATGACAAAGTGGACATTTTAGGGTTAACTCGTAGAATAACATCCCCACCATGCCCACCATCCCCGCCAGAAGGACCGCCACGTGGCACATACTTTTCTCGACGGAAAGTGATAAGACCATCCCCACCGTCGCCACTACGTACATATATTTTTGCTTCATCAAATGCTGCCATCACACCTTATTTCCGGTATATCTTCAGGTTGACCATTTTTATACCATTGAATTGTACGACGTGCGCCTTCTTCAAAAGGCGTTGGGCTAAATCCAAGTTCACGCCTTGCCTTTTCGTTGGATACACGCCAATCATTATAAACATAAGAACGCATGTTGATGGGCCAAAAAGGTTCTCGTCGTGTTATACGAGAGAATAATTCCAAAATACGTGAGGCGGTGATGCCAAGCCAGCCAGGAATAGGAGGACGGGGCCAATGTAACTTTGCTTGTTCACAAATAATATCAAAAGCTTCTCGATGAGAAATCCAATCGCCACAAATATTATAAATCTCACCCACACGTCCACGCTCTAACGCAAGAAAAATGCCCTCAACAACGTCTGTAATATACGCGGGGAAAATAATATGCTTTCCTCCGTCAATCTGCATGATGATACCACGCATCGCATCTTTAAAGAACAGGCGATTAAAAGCATAATGCCCTAAGGGACCATAAAACGCACCCGGTCGTAAAACAATAACAGGCAAACCGAATTCCTGATAATATCGTAGTGCCATTTGTTCGCCTTCATATTTGCTTTCCTGATATGGTTCAACCGGCTTGGGCGGATATGATTCGTCAATTACGTTGGTTGGGTCGGGTTCACCAATAACAGCAATGCTTGAAATATGGATAAAACGTTCCACGCCTTCTGCTTTGGCGGCTTCTAGCATGTTCAGTGTGCCGAGTGCGTTAGTCTGCATAAAAACTTGCTTATCCCCCCAAAAGCGGAAAAAACCACCAGCATGGATCACATAACGACATCCTGCAATTCCCCTTATCAACGTTGATTTATCGACAAGATCGCCTTGTATAACTTGCACATTGGGATATCGCTTAAGCCAGGAATGTTCTTCAGGATAACGTGTTAATACCCGTACAGGGTCATGCCGTCGACACAAAGCAGCAACAAGATGCCGTCCTAAAAATCCTGTTCCACCCGTTAGAAAAAACATTGGCAATCCTTTAGCATCAAGACGACCTTAATTTGATTGTAACTTGGAAAATTGAATTAATGTGTTAACCATCTCGCCCAGTTGAAGGAGGTAACACGGAAGATAATGTGATATAGCGTGTTGAATATTGCCAACCTGGCGGAAGTTGTTGGATATAGCGAGCAACTTTCCAGCGGCGCATTTGGAAGTCATAGCGCATTTCATAAACTAATGTTGCTGGTGGAAGTTTTTGAGTAGTATGAATTTGTGATGTTCTGATTCGATAAGTTAGCATATACCGTTCAACTTGATCATCAATAACAAGGCATCGCTCACCATCTTCAGAGAAATGACGAACAGTCACCTGATGAAGACATTCGAAAACACCTAAATAACGGGGAATATGCCCAATACGATATTGCTTTAAAATTGCCTGATGTCGCTTAAGTTGTAATTCAGTAAAATAGTGAGATACCCCCTCCCATTGCATTTCCCAAGGGAGAGATTGGCTATTTTTTAACCATTGCATGGCTTCTAAATAATCCAATTCAACACGCCTACAAATTTCATCCGGTGCCATCCATTCTGCCTGATAAGCAATACCAGCATTTACTCGACGCAATTGCTTAACCCATGGAGCTTGCTGCCGTCCAACTATACCCATCACAATCAAACTACCAACCACAATCAAAATAACCAGCCAGATCATTTAAGCGCATTCCACACATTTTGCTTTAATTTGGCAATACTGATTGGGCGATGCAAATATTCAATACTAGGGATGATATGACTGAGTAAGAGATTTGGCTGCTCACCAATGACAATGATAGAAAGATGGTGGAGAGAGACAATCTCCTTAATTTTGTTTAGCATTTGCCAACCGTGCATATCTGGTAGTTGTGTATCCATAATCAATAAATCAGCGTTATAGTCTTCTAATAATTGCAACGCTTCAAAAGCAGAAGCAGCATCCATGACACGCAACTGCATGCTTGTAAGCATATCTGAAAAAGCCTGACGCTCATCATCATGCATCACAGCTAAAATCACTAATTTACTGGGGTGTTCGATTTGTGTTTCTGGGCTGGTAGTCATTAATTTATTTCAATCAGGGAAGGGTACCCTTCCCACCTGCTACAATTCAACAAAGTAAGATGCTGCTGCTTGGTCAATCAAGCTTGTATCATCCATATTTGGCTGAATTCCTAAATAACCCGCAATATCAATCAATTGAGATAACAAATCACGCGGATGAACCATGCGCAAATCTCGATCATACTTAACATACCATTCTTCAATTAAATAATTGAAGGTATCTTCATTAAATGGAATTCGTTTAATTCGACACATAATCTGGAAGATTTGTTTAAACTGTTCTAAGTCTGGATTACCAACCTCAATTTTATGACGAATACGCCGTAAAAATGCTTCATCTACTAAATCTTTAGGATCAAGATTGGTAGAAAAAATTGTCATCACAAAGAACGGGATACCTATTTTACGCCCGTTGTTCAAGGTTAAAAAGTCAACACGTGTTTCTAGTGGGACAATCCAACGATTCAGTAATTCTACTGGGCTAACTTGTTGACGACCAAAATCGTCGATCAGAAACATACCACCATTAGCCTTCATCTGGAAGGGAGCTTCATAGAATTTATTGATTTCATCGTATACCAGATCAAGCCCTGCCATGGTTAATTCACCGCCTACCATAATCATGGGGCGTTTAATACATACCCAACGTGGATCACGCACCATACCAGTCCCTAAAGGGATTTGCGGCGGGTCAGATGAAACAACATGGTTGATCTGATCAAACAATTGAATAACCTGACCATCAACATCAATGGCATAAGGAATCCACAAGTCCTCACCTAAAATCATTTCACCAACACGTTCGGCAATGGTTGTTTTACCATTTCCTGGCGGACCATAAAGAAAAATAGCTTGTCCAGAATTTACAGCTGGACCAACCCGGCTTAGCATTTCATCCGAAATCACTAAGTTATTCATCAGGCTGCGCAATTTGGGCTGCTGAACTGGCGGACGAGCAACATTTTGCGCTTTAATCGCTTCAATATATTGGCTTAATGGGACGGGTGCCGCGCTAGCATATTGTGACCGTTCTAATGCTTCACGGGCTTTCTCTGAGCCACGGTCTGTAATCACATAACGATAGCTTGCTTCACCTAAACCCGCGCCGCCCCCTTTGAAGTCAATTAGTTTCTCTCGCTTAAGAAATTCAATAACCCCATCAACAATCCCATTATAAGGCAGTTTTAATACATCGCTGATTTGGTGCCCGGTCATATCACCACCAGAATACAAAATCTTGAGGATTAAATCTGCCACATTCAGCTTAGTTAACCCCGTATCTTCTAGCTTGGAAATAGGTGGTGGATACCAGCTTAATTCCGATGTAACAGGTGGTGTAACGGGGCGTGGTTGTGGTGTGGGTGTAGGTTTATTACTACGGTCTCCCCCGAGACTTCTAATTTTTTGTCGTTTACCTGAAAGATCGCTCATAATTCCCCATGCCTTTGATCAAAAATAAACAAGCATATAAATAATAGTATCACAGGTCAGTAAAACGGTGTTCAATGTTTGAAAGTTTTAACCACAACGAGGGATTCTAATTGTTACACTTGTCTCTTTTTGTGGCACACTAGTGATGATAATTGATCCATCATAGAGTTCAACAAATCGCTTAACAATTGCCAACCCTAACCCACTACCTTGCTGTTCATAGAGCCAACGTTCAAATTGCATATATGCCCCAATCGCATTGATTTGTTTTTGAGACATACCACACCCGTGATCTGTAACCGTAAATGTAAAATAATCCTGATCATAAAAACTTGTTACTTTAATCGCTGTGCCTGGCTTTGAAAATTTAATAGCATTATCAATAATTTCTTCAACAATTTTGGAAAAATCATAATCTGTTATACGGATTGCGACTTCTTCACATAAATTGAATTCAATATCTGCTTCACGCTGGTGTAACTG
>RFHA01000133.1 GCA_003696565.1 Chloroflexota bacterium | reverse complement strand
ATTGAACATTGACTCCCCTGGAGGGACTGCGAACGGGGCGTTTGAGTTGGCAAGGTTTATCAGGGATATTTCTGACAATGTGAAACCTATTAAGGCGGTAACTGGCGGGACTATGGCCAGTGCTGCATATCTTTTAGGCAGTGCGGCTTCTGAAATTATTGCGTCTCCTACTTCTGTTGTTGGTAGCATTGGTGTTATTTCTATACATCAAGATCACACTAAAGCTTTGGAGGACGACGGGATTAAAGTTACCGTCATCAGGAGCGGAAAGTACAAGGCTCTTGGCAACCCTTATGAGGAACTTACTGAAGAGGCGAAAAGCATTCTTCAGGAACATAGTGATGCTTTTTACATGGAATTTTTGACGGATGTTGCTCGGTATAGGGGCAAATCCGTAGCAGAAGTACAAGAACGCATGGCCGATGGTAGAGAATTTCTAGGAAGAAAGGCACAAACCATTGGACTTGTTGACAAAATTGGTTATATTGATAACCTAATTGCAGAGCTTGTTTCTAAATATGCTAGTTTAGAAGCAAGTCGGCAAGCACCTAGAGAGTACGGCATGTGTACCTCTGTCGGTAACAATGAAACAGGAGATGAAAGTATGTCCCGTAAAAAATCGGCAAAACTGACGCCTGAGCTTCAGGCCCAGATTGCTTCGGGAGTTCCGATTTCCGCGCTTCCAGATGCAGAAGATACTTCTGTAGATGCGAATGCTGAGGTAGAGGGCGATGGCGTAGAAGTCAAAGCCACCTCTGAACAAGAGGGTAAGCCTTCTCTGGGTGCGGAAGAATCTACCCCTGAAGTGAAGGCAAGTGCAGACGAACAGGCGGAGGCGGTCGAAAAAGAACCGGCCAACGACGCTTTGGTTTCGTTCTTGCGTAATGAACTGCAAGCCGCAAATGAGAAACTTACTAAACTCTCTGTAGAGCTTGAGCGTGCTAACGCTAAGCTTGAGGAGATGAACAGTGTTGTTCCTGGCATGGAAGACATTGTTCGTGCGGCTATGGTTCGTATGGAGATTGGCATGGGTAACGGTCAAGCCTCTTATGACCATCTGTCTGGGGCTGCGCTTGTTGCTCAGTACCACAAAGTCAACGCTCGCTTTGAGGAGCGGTTCCCTGTTGGCGGTGTCGCCAAGTTGGAAGCCAAATCCGCTGGAGAAGACTTTGTTGACGAAAATTCTGTAACTGCACGTTTGGGTGCTATCTCACTTTAAGGGGTGTAAAACATGGCTACATTTAAACACGGTGTATCTATCCTTCGCGATGGCGACATCATTTCTATCCCTCTTGGGGCTACGCAGAATGCGTTTGCTCAAGCGGATGTAGGTAAAGCTGTTAAGTTTCAAAACCTTAATGGCACTATGGTTGCTGTACTGTGTACGGCTGGCGACGACATTGATGGTTTCGTTACTTCTGTCGAGCCTCATACGGTAAATAACGGGTACTCGTTCGGCGGCGTTCAGATTAAGGGACGAGTCGAGGTTGAGGTAGGTACCTCTGCTGTTGCTGTAGGCGATTTGGTTGTTCTTGACAGCCAAGCTGCTGCTGGTACGGCAGGTGTTCCTCAAGTCATTAAACGTCCTGACGACACTTTGGATTCTTCAACGACAGCCGCGCTTGCTGCCGATGTAGCAGGGCGTTTGAATGCTTATGCAGGTAAGCACTTCTGGCGTTGCATCCAAGTCGTTTCTGGTACTGGTGCCGCTCAGGGCGATAAAATTATTATTGAACGTGTATAAGGGGTGATAGAAATGACTGTAGAGTT
>RFHA01000015.1 GCA_003696565.1 Chloroflexota bacterium | reverse complement strand
TGGGAAAACCTTGGGCAAACTGTCCGTTATGCTGTTCGTTTCTTGGATAATGTGATTGATACCACACCGTATTTCTTTGAGGAAAATGCCCGTGTTCAGGGGGATGAGCGTCGTATCGGGCTAGGTACAATGGGCATTGCTGAACTCATGATTCGCTTGCGGATTAGATATGGTAGCCAGCAATCTGTTGAATTTATTGATAAGCTCTATCGCTTTATTGCAGAAAACGCTTATCTCACCAGCTCACAAATCGCCGCAGAAAAGGGGACATTCCCCATGTTTGATGCAGAAAAATTCCTAGAAAGCGGTTTCATGCAGCAAATGCCAGAGCATATTCGTCAAACCATCCGTGAGAACGGCATCCGCAATGTGACTCTGTTAACACAGGCTCCAACTGGATGTGTTGCGCCTGATACGTTAATCAGTACCGCCTCTGGTATTCGTCCAATTGTTGAATTAGGTGATCCTGATGGTGAACAATGGCAAATTGTAACGCATGAGGTTCATACGGATGTTGGGCTGAGAAAGGCATCGCATTTTTATGTGAATGGCTTTGTGCCAGTCAAGACAATGACGACTAAACGCGGATTTAATCTCACGGCAACTCATAATCATCGGATACGCATCATTGACGAAAATGGTGATTATGTATGGCGGCGGATGGATGAGCTATCCATTGGGGATAAAGTGGTCTTGAAGAAAAATACATTGAGTGAAGGTGAAACGGTTGAACTCACGCCTGTTGAGCAAGGCAACAGTTCATTGAGTAAATTGCCGGCTGTAATGACTCCAGAATTAGCTGAATTACTCGGTTTGTATATGAGTGATGGCGATACTAAACAACGCGGTGGGTTGCATATCATTGTAGCACAGCGTGACCCTGATTTGCTTGAACATGTTCAAAATTTGATGCAGCAGGTGTGGGGTGAGCATAATATATCTGTAGAAGAGGGAGTTGGATACTGGACGGTCAACCTTAATGGACATTATATCTCGCGTTTCTTTGAGGCAAATGGATTATTAAAGCCATCCGGTAATCATGGTGAAGATGCAGTAGGGGCATTTATCCCATCAAAAGTCTTGCAAGCTGGTCGAGAATGTGTTGCGGCATTTTTGCGCGGTTTATTTGAGGCTGACGGTAATGTGAGCCGTGGAACCATTACACTTGTTTCTACATCTAAGACCTTGATCCATCAGGTACAAGTTGCGCTGTTAGGCTTGGGGATTGTTGCTACTGCACGTCAGCTGCCAAAGCAAAGTAAGCGATATGATGATCGCCCATTGTATGAGATATGCATTCTGAATCCTCGTGAAGCTGTTACATTTGTCGAGACAGTTAATTTCATCAGTGAGCGTAAACGGGCTTTAGCGGCTGACCTGGGTAACGTTGTGGATCGTGGTGATAGCGTTGCTGTGCCTGCGCTTTGTGAGGAATTGTATCAGGTTCCACAGGGCTTAAAGAATGATGTACGACAGGTCATCAGTGGGCGTATGGACAATGGTGTCATGACTCAACAATTTGTTAAAGGCATGGTTGCAGAACATGAAGTATTGTCTCAATCCAGGTTAGCACAGCTTGTCTTGATGGATGTTTATTTGGATGAAGTTGTCAGTGTTGAGGATGGAACTTCCTATACCTATGATCTGTCTGTTCCAGATAACAAAACATATATCGCTAACGGGTTTGTATCTCATAATACGACAGGCACCATGGTAAACACCAGCACCGGCGTAGAGCCGTTCTTTTCCTGGACGTATTACCGTAAAAGCCGCTTAGGGTTACATGAAGAACAAGTGCCGGTTGTCAAGGAATGGTTTGATGCGCACCCAGATCAAACTGAACTACCAGATTATTTTGTCAGCGCGATGGATTTAAAACCGGAAGAGCATGTCTTGGTACAAAGTGCCTTCCAACGCTGGATAGATAGCGCAATTTCTAAAACATGCAATGTCCCTAATGAATACACCATCGAACAAACCCGCCAACTCTATGAGTATATGTATGATCTTGGCTGTAAGGGGGGGACGATCTATCGTGATGGTAGCCGTGATGAGCAAGTTTTAATGCTAAAAGGTGACAAACGTGCTGAATCCGAAGTGAAAAAGTCAGAAGGCGATCAACAAGATAAAGTGGAACGTGTTGCTACACCACACCACGTTTACCCCCGTCCTGCTAAACTTCATGGGGTTACCGTCACTTGCCCAACACCTTTTGGTACGGCTTATGTCACCATGAACAGCGATGAACATGGCTACCCGTTTGAAGTGTTTATTACTGCACCGGGTAAAGCAGGTAGCGATTTACAAGCGGATGCGGAAGGTTTAGGGCGCATGATTTCTCTATCCTTACGGACAACCGAGCCGCATAACCGCCTGCAAATGCTCAAGCTCATTATCGAGCAATTGCAAGATATTGGCGGCGCGCGCTCACTTGGGTTTGGTCCACGGCGGGTTATCTCCTTACCAGATTCCGTTGCTCGTGTTTTGCAAGAAAACTTCTTCCCGCAAGACCAACCACAACAACTTGATTTGCCGATGATGCTGCCTCAGCAAACAGCTTCTAATAAAACAGCTGTTCAACCTAATGGCGTTATCAGCGGGGCAGACCTTTGCCCATCTTGTGGAACTATTTCCCTTGTCCGGGCAGAAGGTTGCCGTAAGTGTCTCACCTGTGGATACAGTGAGTGTTAATTCCCTAACCTAAGTCAATCAAATAAAACCAGGGCAATTGCGTCCTGGTTTTATTTTGTCTATAGTATGTCTCATACTCGGATCAGAAAGGAATAAACTTAAAATGAACGATCTTCCCGATTTCGACGAAACTGCCTTCTGGCTTGAACCTGATACCGTTTTAACTGATATTGTCATCTCTTTAGTTAATGTTATGGGCATGCCTATCGGAGTCACCTTGTTCATTAAAGGCATGGTAATCAGTGGCGTGCTTGTTAGTGAAAATGAGTATTTAACTAGCCTAACTGATACATTTCGTAGCTTGATCCATACTAATGTGGATAACCAAGAATTTGCCAACCAAGTCGATGAATTACTTGATTTTACGCCTATGGCAGAAACATCACTAGAGCTAGAAAATGATCCTGATGACGATTCCCAAGACCCTATGCTTATCCCGGCTCCTGTTCGTTATTTGCATCTACGAGATGCTTTGATACTCAGCCCTTATCCTGCTATGGGGTTTAGCCAAAGCATTTTGCCTATTATGCGGATTAAATTAACGGCTGTTGATGGTTGGCTCTTAGGGCAGGCAGCCGGTGTTGAAGATGAACCCAACGGCGACAAACCGATTCTTCACTGATATAATACTGTCTCATGTGGCGTAAAATCTTACAACTTTTCTTGATTGTTATTGCCGTTTGGCTGGCTGTCATTATCGGCTTAATGGTCGCTATATTCACAACCGGGGAACGCGATCAAGCACAACCGGCGGATGTCATCATCGTATTAGGGTCTGGCTTGCGGCGCGATGGTCGTCCAGGCGACGCACTCTATCGACGCTCACTGTGGGCAGCACGGTTGTACCAACTCGATTTAGCGGATGCGATCATTTGTACAGGGGGGATCGGGCAAGGGCATGTTCGTAGTGAGGCTTCAGCCTGTGCAGAGGTATTGCGCAATGAAGGTGTGCCAACTGAGGCAATTGTTCTTGAAGAGCAGAGTCGTAGTACGGAAGAAAATGCCTTATTTGCCAGCCAAATCATGCAAACCCACGGCTGGCAAACTGCCAATCTCGTTACTGATAGCTTTCATATGTTGCGTGCCTCTTGGATATTTGATATTTATGGTATTCAACACTTTCGTAGCCCTGTCCCACGTCAATGGGTGCGGACACACTTTTTTATCCGCCATTTCTCACGTGAAATCTTAGCACTCCATTGGCAAGCATTTAAAGAAATATTTAACTTGCCACATACATATGTCGGGCAGCTATAACAACAGCCAATCTATCGCTTTGTCTCGCTCCTCTGCCAAAAACAGCCGCACCTGATGCCGCTTCATTTGTGGTAGACGTCTTATAAATACCTCCACCATAGTCACCAACACGCTACGTCGATGTAAAATAGCTGTTCGACTTTGAGGAATATCACCACGTAGAATACGCTGGCTTGCTTTTTGAAAAATATGTCGAATAGGCGGATACGCTTCCGTTGCGTCTACTAAATAACGACAAATTGCCTCATCACCTTTTTCTTGCTCAATTTTCTCCACTTGTTCAAACCAATCTTCAAGTGTTTGTAAAGTGGATTCCAAAAATTTGAAATGATGGATTTCATTTTCCAACACTTGATATTCAACTGTCACCATAACTTGCCACCTTCATCGTAGGGATAGCGTGGGGTGGTCGTATGTCATTATAAATTCACTTCACTTATAATTATTGTAGAGGGGCAATTGTTTTTTTAGTAAAAAGGATACTTCATGAGACGATTAATTGGGTTATTTTTCATTTTTATTGTGATTATTGGTGGGAATTTCGCACAAACGGATGAATTCCGCGTGACTGAAGTATTACCCTCACCAAATTCACAATATATTAGTACAGATTCGTTGATTACGGTTATTTTTAATCGTCCGGTTATTCCGCTTGGCACTGTGGCTGATTTACAAAATGCCCCAGACCCGTTGATTATTGATCCCCCCATACAAGGCGAAGGGGAGTGGATTAATACCTCAATTTATACCTTCAAACCCCTTCCTGCTTGGGGAGGAAACACAACCTATACTGTTACCGTACCAGCGGGCTTTGCTGCTGTTGATGGTTCAACACTCGCCCAGGATTTTACTTGGCAGTTTACAACAGAAAAACCTTATGTCTTGGAAATTTACCCATTAGATGCTAGTGCAGATGTTCCACTGGATGATTCTTTATACATTGCTTTCACCGCACCCATTGACCAATCGAGTTTTGAGGCGAATTTTGTTTTACGCCCAGTGGGATCATCTGAAGCAATACCCGGCGAATTTGAATGGAACGACGCGGGCGATGCGGTTACTTTCTTGCCAGATGATTTACTCCAAATCGATACACGTTATGAGGTAGGTTTCCCGCCGGATAGCGTGTATGATGCCGTGGGTATCAGTACGCTTGACGCACTGTTCTGGCAGTTTTCAACCGTACCCTATCCTGCCATTATTAGCACCTATCCACGTGATGGTGAGGATGATGTTCAACTTTATGGCAGCATTTCATTACAATTCGCCTCACCCATGGATCAAGAAACCCTAGAAGATAAAATTACAATTGATCCCGAACCTTGGATAGACCCCGAATTTTACTATTATACTTGGGATGATTCGCTTCAGATCACATTCCCCATCGAACCCAGCACAGACTACACAATCTCTATTGCGCCAGGGATGGCGGACATCTACGGTAATATCATAGATGAGCCGTTTAGCTTCAGTTTTACAACAGCACCTTATGCGCCGGATGTAAACCTGAGCGTGCCCGGTTCCGTCGGTTTTTATAATGCCACACGTGAGCAGACCCAGGTCTTTGTCTCACATCTGAACGTGAGCGAACTAAACCTCACGCTTTACAACATTCCGACCCGCACCTTCAGATCCATTGCCCTCAGCGATGATTCATACTACCGCATGAATACCTACGACCCCGAACCATCATCCATCATCCGCAACTGGACAATTGAATCCGTCGCCCCACTCAATGCCCGTCGCTATGAGTTGCTTAATCTGGGCGAAGGTGTTGGCGTGGAAGGCGCAGTATGCGCTGGTGCGCTGCCGTCCCGCTTCGGTGTGGGCGATACCGCCGTTGTCATCTCTGATCCAGACCCAGTTCGTGCACGCCTTGAACCTGTCACCGGTGAAATTATTGATCTGCTTTATCGGGATTATGCGCTGCCGGTTATCGGTGGACCTGAATGCTCCGAAGGCATCACCTGGTGGCAAGTCCGCCTGAGAGATGGCAACCCCGCCTGGGTAGCAGAAGGCTTTGATGGTGAGTATGTCCTTGATCTACGTACACCAGCACAATCCACACCGGTTATTGTTCAGCAGGAAAACGGGGAAGCACTCACGCCCGGCGTTTACTTCCTGAAAGTAACCTCACCGGAAACCAATGCACGTGGTTATAGTCCACAGCGGCATTTTATGGTGGTTGCCAATGCCAATCTCGTCATGAAGATGACCAATGAAGCGTTGCTCGTCTGGGCATTGGATGTGCAGACTGGTTTACCACTGGCGAATGTACCTATCGACATTTATGGACGCGGATTGGATCCCATCGCCTCTGGAGTGACTGATGAAGAAGGTCTGGCACGCATTGATATTCCGCGCATCACGAACTATGCCCCGCGCCTGGCATTGCTCCACACAGATGAATACTTCGGCATGGGTATTAGTACCTGGTCAAATGGTATTGAGGGGTGGGATTTTAATGTGCCGTATCAGTTTTTACCTGATCAGTATAGTGTATATATCTACACAGATCGTCCACTTTATCGCCCAGATCAACCTGTTCACTTCCGTGGTGTCGTCCGTGTAAAAGACGATGTAACTTATACGTTGCCGGATATGGAAACTGTCCCGGTGCAAATTTACGATGATGATGGCGAGTTAATTTACAGCCGCGATCTTCCTTTAACGCCTTATGGCACATTTAGTGATACTTTTGAACTAGCAGAGGATGCTGGACTGGGCTACTACCGTATTCAGGTAGAACTCCCATCAGATTATGAATGGGGCAATGAAGGTGGCTCAGTCTCCTTTGGAGTAGCGGAATATCGCTTGCCAGAATTCCAGGTGGAGGTCACCCCGCAGACTGACCAAGTTATTCAGGGCGAAACTATCACTGTTGCCGTAGATAGCACATACTTCTTCGGTGGCAAAGTATCCAACGCTGTTGTGGAGTATAATGTTGTCGCCGATCCGTATTTCTTCCGCTACGATGGTCCCGGCTACTACGATTTTATCGATTACAGTCCAGATGCTGGACCAAGCGAATACTACGGCTCAGAATCTGGCTTAATTGCCAGTGGCGAAGGTATAACAGATTCACGGGGAACCTTCTTAATCGAAATCCCTGCCAACCTACAAGATTCTACTCAAAGTATGACCTTTACCATCGAGGCAACTGTCCGTGATGAAAGTGACCAGGTTGTGGCAGGGCGCACTGGTGTCGTTGTTCATCAAGGCGAGTTTTACATCGGTGTGCGCCCAGAGCGGTATGTTGGTGTCGCACAACAAGAATCGATGCTTGAATTTATTGCTGTCGATTGGGAGAGCCAGCCTATTGCTGAGCAAACCATTGATGTGGAAATTTTTGAACGGCGTTGGTCTAGCGTTCAAGAAGAAGATGCCAGCGGACGCACTGTCTGGACATGGGAAGTGGAAGACATCCCAGTTGAATCAACCCAAGTCACCACCGGCGATAACGGCAAAGCGCAGTATACCTTCGTACCACCCACTGGCGGAATCTATGCTATTCGAATAACGTCACGCGATTCCAATGGAAACGAAATCCGTGCCTCCACAACCATGTGGGTCAGCGGTCAGCAATATGTTAATTGGCGGCAGCAAAACAGTAACCGCATCGACCTCATCGCTGACCGTACTGATTATAATATCGGTGATACAGCCGAAATTTTGATTGCCTCTCCGTTCCAAGGGACGGCTCAAGCACTCATCACTGTTGAGCGTGGCGGTGTGCTACAGGTGGAGCGAGTGACCATGGATACCAATTCATATGTCTATCGTCTGCCTATCACAGAGGAATTTGCGCCCAATGTGTTTGTCAGCGTGTTGATTATCAAAGGGGTGGATGAAACAAACCCTGTTGCCGCGTTCCGCATGGGGATGATTCGCCTGTCAGTAGAAACCTCTCAGAAAGAGATTTTGTTTGATATCGCAACGGATGCTGACCAAGCTGGACCCGGTGACACGGTTACCTATACCATCCGCACTATGAACTATGCCGGTGAGCCGATCCAAGCCGAAGTTGGAGTAGGCTTAACCGATCTCGCTTCACTTTCCATTGCAGAACCAAATTCACGTCCAATCTTAGACTATTTCTATGATTTGCAGCCGCTTGGTGTCAGGACTGCTACACCCCTGACCATCAACACCGATCAGCTCACTCAAACCGTTTTGGATACAATCAAAGGCGGTGGCGGCGGTTTTGGTGAAGGCGGCATTTTTGATATTCGTGAGGATTTTGTTGATACCGCATATTGGAATGCCGAACTTGTCACTGATGAAAACGGATATGCCACATTTGATGTTACCCTGCCGGATAACCTCACCACTTGGCGTTTGGATGCACGGGCGGTCACAATGGGAGATGACGGCTTAACACTCGTTGGGCAGCAAACGTTTGATCTGCTTAGCACCAAACCTCTGCTGATCCGTCCGGTAACGCCGCGCTTCTTCATCGTTGGCGATCAAGTGCAGTTAGCTGCTGTGGTAAATAACAATACCGATAGCACACAATCAATTGAAATTGCCCTGGAAGGCACTGGTTTTACCTTTGGAGAAAATCCACCTATCCAGACCTTTGTTGTTGAAGCAGGTGCCCGTGTACGTGCAGTATGGGATGTCACGATTGATAATGTTGAATTTGTTGATCTCACATTCTTTACTCGTTCACAAGATGACCTTTTCACAGATGCCAGCAAGCCAGCTTTAGGGCAGGGTGATGACCGCTTATTGCCGGTTTATCGCTATGAAGCACCCGAAATTGTTGGCACTGGTGGAACACTACGCGATGCAGACACCCGCACCGAAGCCATCCTCGTACCAGAATTTGTAACTCAAGGTGAATTAACCCTGACGATTGAACCATCTCTTGCGGCGACTTCTATCCAGGCGTTGGATTACCTAAAGAATTGCGGTTGTAATCATGCAGAAGCGATTATCAGCCGTCTGTTGCCCAATGTTATAACCTTGCAGGCTCTTACTCGCTTGGGTGTTTCTGACCCCGAACTAGAGGCTTCACTCATCAGTGGGGTGGAATATGCTGTGCAACAACTTTATGCCTATCAAAAGGTGGATGGCGGCTGGGGATGGTATGTACAAGATCACAGTAATCCACTCGTAACAGCCTATGCCCTTATTGGCTTACATACTGCGCGCGAAAACGGATTTGCGGTTTCGGATACTGTTATCCATAACGCACAAACCTATCTCCAAGGTGAGTTAATCACTCCTGGATTAAATGTAGAAACATGGCGGTTAAATCGCCAAGCATTCATTCTGTATGCCTTGGCATATTCTGGTCAGCCAGATATCGCCCGTACGACCACACTGTTCGATAGTCGTGAGCGGCTAGATACATATGCAAAAGCTTTCTTGCTTCTCACATTTGATATAATCGGCAACAATGAAGACCGTATCAACACTTTAATAACTGACCTCCGTGATCAAGCTATTGTTAGTGCCAATGGTACTCACTGGGAAGACCCGCGTGATTACTGGAACTGGAATACCAATACCCGCACAACAGCATTGGTCTTACAGGCGTTGGTTAAAGTTCGCCCAGATAGCGATCTGATCCCCAATATCGTCCGCTGGTTGATGGTTGCCCGCAGTGCAGATGCCTGGGAAACCACACAAGAAACCGCTTGGGTCGTTATGGCACTAACCGAATGGATGGTTACATCCAATGAGTTGAACGCTGATTACACTTATGAAGTTGGTTTAAATGATGCACCGATTTTAACAGGGGCGGTCACGCCACAGAATGTAACACAATCACAACAGCTTATGCTTGATGTCGCATTGTTATTGCGAGACCAAGCGAATCAACTCACAATTGAGCGTGGCGCAGGTCAGGGTAATCTCTATTACACAGCCTATCTGCGAACTTTCCTCCCTGTGCCAGAAATCGAAGCACTGAATCGAGGTATCATTGTGCAGCGGCATTACACCTTGATTGATGACCCAGATCGAACCCCCATCACACAAGCCCGTATTGGGGATGTTGTACAAGTTCACCTGACGATCATCGTTCCCAATGATTTGCACTATGTTGTGATCGAAGACCCCATCCCTGCTGGTGCGGATGCCATCAACCCAGGTCTTTCTACCAGTCAACAGATCGGTACGCGCCCGGGTCTGGACACCAACGATCCCCTTAGTCGAGGCTGGGGCTGGTGGTGGTTTAGCAACATCGAATTCCGTGATGAAAAGGTGGTTTTAAGCAGCACTTACTTGCCGGCTGGGGCGTATGAATATGTTTATACCATTCGCCCAGGGTTAGAGGGTGTCTATAATGTTATTCCGCCCACCGGACGTGAATTTTACTTCCCGGATGTTTTTGGGCGCGGGGATGGCATGGCGTTTACCATCCTACCTGCGGAATAACGACATCAAATTAAATGGATGACTGAAAGATTGTTGTGTGGTTAATCTCCCCCCATCAATCGGGTATTTCTACAGGCGGATTGTTCAAACTTAGCCCTATTGATGGGGGGGATACCATTGCCGGGGGGTATCCCTCGGCACCTTGATAACGCCACCTCCACCATCCTTGCATTTTCTGAACAACGCAAATGATAAAATCTATGTTATCCTAAAAAAGTCTTTAAATTAAAGCGAACTATCAATAGCTAGAAACATCAAATAATGACAGATCTAAATTCAGTACGTGCAGCCATTCGCGCTGGCGACAAAGCAAAAGCGCGTCAATTGCTTAAACCAATTCTTAAAGATACTCCTACCGCAGATGCCTGGACGTTGGCGGCGATGGCTGTTGATGATGATCAACAAGCAATTACATGCCTCAAACGCGCTTTAGCGTTAGATGAATGGCATACCGCTGCTAATCGGATGCTTTCTCAACTACAACAAGTTGATACCTCCCGCATTCAAAAAACTGAACAACCTAATATCCAACCGCTGCAAGATGACCTCGCAGAATCACAACGCAAAATTCGTAACCGCTTTATTTTGGTGATGGGATTTGTCGCACTGGTGATGCTCATAGTGATTGTTTTGAGTCTAATTGGGTTTATGCCTACCAGCTAAGCTACCGCTGCCAAGCATTTAGAGCCAATCTATCAATACTTTGTTGACCGGCTCTGCTGCTTCATGTTGCACCCAATGAGAGGCATGATCAATCATGATCAACTTTCCATCATCACATAATCGGATGCTATCCTCTGCCAAGCTAAAATCAAATGCCCAGTCTCGTTTACCCCAAATTAGCAATACAGGCACATGAATTTGGGGGCTATTCAGACTTTGTGGGCGATGTTGACGTACAGCGCGATACCAGTTCAGCATGGCAGTAATCGCACCTGGTTGTGACCAAGCTACTTTATATTGTTCAATATCCTCAGGAGTGAACGCTGGGTTATCTTTACCAAATGCCCATCTAGCTAATAGGCTTCCTTTGCCTAACTTTAGCGCAAATTCTGCCAATCCTTTCAACTGAAAAAATGCCATATACAGGCTTTTCCGGCGTTGCTTGGGGTTAGTCTTTAGCGCACGGCTAAACGCAGCATGATGTGGAATGTTTAACACTGCCAGCTTTGCGATTCGCTCTGGGTTACGATTCGCTAGCCACCATGCCACTGCGCCGCCCCAATCGTGCGCAACAATACGGGCTTGTTCTATACCAATAGCATCCATCAAACCGATGATGTCATCTGCCAGGATATCCATGTTATAGGCTGCAACATCTTTAGGCTTATCACTCAGGTTATAACCACGCTGATCTGGCATATACAACCGGAAACCTGCTTGCACCAATGGCTCAATCTGATTGCGCCAGCTATACCAAAACTCAGGAAAGCCATGCAACAGAATCACAGGTATACCAGTTGGATCACCTGCCTGAACAACATGCAAATTGATCCCGTTGACTGGGATGGTTGTATGCTCTAACCTCATACGAAATACATCCCTAATAGTTGGCTTACGCGCTCTTTTTCATCATGTTGCACCCAATGGGTGGCTTTTTCCATGATTACCAATTCCCCATTATCCAATAGATCGTAACTAGGTTCTACCAAGTCAAAACTGAGCGCGACATCTTTTTTACCCCAAATAATCATGGTTGGTACACTCACGCGCCAATTTTTAGGGGCTTTGGGTGGATACCGTAAATATGCACGATACCAATTCAACATAGATTTCATTGCGTTGGGCTGTGCCCATGCTTGCCGATATTGCTGCATGTCCTCGTCTGTGAAGCTGCCTTTGTTAGCAGTCATTTGGATAAAGCGTGCAAAGATGCGACTATCAGCAAAGCGTAGGGTTCTTTCCGGTATAAAAGGCAACTGAAACCAGCCAGCATACCAGCTTTTGACTAACTGCTTGATGTTGCTGCGGAGTTGACGCTGAAACACACGGGGGTGCGGCACATTCATAATAACGAGCTTTTCGATCAAGTCAGGATGGCGTAAAGCCAACCACCAGGCAACCATTGCACCCCAATCATGCCCAGCAATGAACGCTTTATCATGCCCGGTTGAGTTGATTAATCCAACAACATCCATTACCAACTCATCAATGCGATAATCTGAAAGGTCTTTGGGCTTATCACTTAGGTTATAACCGCGCTGGTCTGGTACCCAAACTCGTAAACCTTTCCATGCTAAATGATCAATTTGATGTCGCCAACCATACCAAAATTCTGGGAAGCCATGTAATAGAATGACTGGCTTCCCATCAGTTGGTCCAGCTTGAATCACGTTTAATGCAACACCATTAGTGCGTATAATCTTTTGTTCGTACTGAGTCATGT
Organism: Chloroflexota bacterium; assembly: GCA_003696565.1. Taxonomy (GTDB): domain Bacteria; phylum Chloroflexota; class Anaerolineae; order Aggregatilineales; family Phototrophicaceae; genus DAOTWY01. The sequence continues at coordinate 32,448 of RFHA01000015.1, read as the reverse complement.
GCTTTCACTTTCACTAACTGACACAGATTATAACGCGCTGTTTATATTTTATCCGCTAGATGCTGATTCTAATGATCCACAATCTGCTCTACCTGTGACGCTATTGACCTGAATGGTAAAGACAGCCTCGATATTTGTACTTTGCCATAAATCAAAATCGATCTCACACTCATAAGTGGAATCACCATCACCAGCCAGGATTAAGACATAGCTTTCATCACGTTGCCCTTCACGTTCACAACCAAGCCGTTCACCGGTACAAGCGAGATTTACTTGGGGCCAAACTACTGTGTCATCTTTTGTCCCTTCTTCCCGTAGTGTACGGTCATCGAGCCACCGGTTGATTGTGTAATAACAAACATCGCCATAAACCGGCTCATTTTCATAAACTGGGTTACATACACGTTCTTCACGGAATGTGCCATCTCCTTGGTCAACCTGACGAACACGGCAGTCTTCACCGACTTGCACTCGCCTGGTATCGACTTGTTCGCGCCGGCGGTCTACACTATATGCACCAGCTGGCATATTTTCACATCGTGTATTCTCATTAACCGCACGTAATTGTTGAATCTCAATTGTGCGTTCCCATTCAAAACCTGTAACATAAACCGAACGTTCTTCTTTAGCGAAGAACAATACATAAATAAGAAAGAAACAAAGCCCCAAAAGGGCAAGCCCCCCGCCCATAACCATCCAACGCGGCAAGCCACCTTTTTTAGAAGCTTCCGGTTGGATGCGCCCAGCTTCTGCATCATATTCACGATGAATACGGGCTTGCAGGTCTTCTGTTTGGAATTTTTCACTTTCGTGCTTTTCACGTGCTGATTGGACTTTAACAGCTTGGGCTGCATCCAATGGTGAACCGCAGCGCGTACAGTAGGTGGAATCGCCACTGTTTAATGTACTGCACGCCGGACATTCAACATCTGTCCCCACAAACTTGTGATCTTGCACAGCCACTTTTTCATCATCTGACGGGAAATATCGCCAAGACGGGTCTTGCGCTGCGCCACATACCGGGCAAAATTTCTGCGATTTACCGAGTAATTTCTTCGTTCCACAAAAGCGACAGTCCCATAACATCTCATAAACTGGTTCACTAGGTGTAGCGTTTTTGTTAGTGGGGGAGGTGGGCTGTGGTGTGGAAAGGGCACGTACATAATCAATAAGTTGTTGTGTAAAATCAATCGGCGTGTTGATTGTTTGACCTGTTTCTTTATGAACGATATCTACAACGGCTGCCCATTCTTCAGGCTTGATGTTGGCAGGTGGGTGTGTTGGGATATTTCCTGTGGATATTTGATTAATTAACTGACTGATACCAGGCTGATTATGGGGGGATTGAAAGACCCTTAGATAATTACGCCATGTTTGTGCTAATGGGTTTTCCGGGTATAGCGTGATGAATTGATTAATAAACTGTCGCCATGTATCGTTACGTGGGGCAAGGGCTGTAAATGTGGTCATGGCGACCTCATCTTGGCTACCAGAAATGACAGCTTGCTGGGCTTCCATTAAAACTTGCATGCGAGTAGCTTGATCCCAGTTGGTGATGCTCAAAATATGTTGAATAAGTTGTGTGTTCATGTGTACTTCTCCAAGTGCTAAATCCACTTGAAATCAGTATAGCATCACTAACGATGTAAGACTCGTCTTAGGGTGTTATAAGCACGATAAAGCACAGGATAAGGCGCATAATCCCAAGCCCCAATTGTGCGGATGGTTATTCCACGAAAGCCCTGCTTGAATTGATACACACCCCACATAGAGTCAGACTCATCAAACTGATTTGGTGCCCCCCACATATCATAAACCTGATAACCTTGTGACTTTGCCCATTTGATGGCTTCCCACTGAAGCAAATAGTTGGGCATACGATGACGTTCTTCATTAGATGACGCGCCATAAAAATACCAGCACGTTTGACCAAAGTGGAACAAAATAACATGTGCAACCGGTTTGTTTTCAAACTCGGCAATTAATGCGTGTGCCAGTCCTTGCTGTATAAAGTCTCGCCATGCTTTTTCATAGTATTGAGGCGGACGAATCAAGAAGTTATCCCGCTCCCCAGTGATTTGGTATAGATTATATAAAGTCTCAAGATCATCTAAGGTCGCTGGACGGATTATAATTCCCTTTTTCTCTGCTGTACGGATTTTCCGGCGGGTGTTCTGACTCATCCCCATCAGGATATCATCTTCCGGCTTTGTTAAATCAATCCGAATTGTATTGCGAAACTGCACCTGATCGTTTGAAAATTGCCACCCAGATGCTTGTAGTAGATCACGAAATGCCACTCCAGAAGGGGATGTGGTTTCATCATTTGTGTCTGGAATTCCTGTACCGATGACAACATCAGGATCAATCTTCAGCCATAAGGCAAAGCGCGCCCGCTTTTTTAGTTCATGCAAGACGGTGCGCGCTAGTTCAAGATTTTCATAACAAAGCGCGGGACCTTTGGGGATATACATCATTGTAACGGGTCCAATTCTACGTGTGAGAATAGATGCCATCGCTACCGTAACGCCCCCTTCTTTGAACATCAACCTGGTTGGAAGCCAACCTGTTGTCTCGCGCTTGAATTCGCCCCATTCCCAGGTTTGCAGCACGTGGGAATAGGGTAGGGTTTTAAGTGTGTTGTTCCATACTTCTTGATCGTGAATTGTCTCGGTTATCATATATAGCTTTTATCCCGTTTTTCGTGTTAATCGATAGGTAACAACTTGCACCCACCTGATAGTTATTATCTTCTTAGACGTAATGCCAGTTTATAGGCATTGTAAATCAGTGGATTATAGACTTTATCCCACGCGCCGAGCGAACGGACAACCTCGCCCCCCCAGCCGCGCTTAAAGCCATATACACCCCACAAGCCATCTGAACGGTTTTCAAATTCTGCTTCTAGTGTGGCTTCATCTTCATCAGGGATTCCCCACATATCATAATAGATGCAACCACGTTCCCGTGCCCATTTGATTGCCTCCCATTGAACGCCATAGGTTGCCATCAGATTGCGCTTGATATTGGATGATGCCCCATAGAGGTAGATGGCATATCGCCCTAGTGCAAAAACCATGATCCCTGCAAGATCATCACCGTCATGTTCTGCCATAAACAGCGCAACTTGATCTGGAAAAAGCTCAAACGCCCGATGATAGTAGTCTGCTGCATGAACACCGAATTCATTCCGTGTGCCGGTGGTTTGCATCATTCGGGTAAATTTAGCGATATCTGCTTGTGTGCCTGGATAAAAGCGCACGCCTTTTTTGTACCCAAGGCGAATTTTCCGCCGTGTTCCTTGGTTCATACGGCTTAAAATTGTGTCCTCATCGCCGCGAATATCAATTAATATTGTACGCGGGGGTTGAATGGTTTGTGGGCTAGGGATAAACCCTAATGCTTTAAAATCTGGCGGCTGATCTTCTGGTAAATAAATTCCAGGTTCCCATTTGAGAAAGCGTGCCTGATGTTCTTTGGCTGTTTCATCAATTTTTTCCCACAGAGGTTTTTCTATTTGTGCTGTGGTATGGTAAGGTCCCATGGGTATATATGCCATCGTTCCCAAACCAAAAGGGAGAGGGCGGAATAAGATTTGCGCACCAGCGATAATTTCTGTTTGTCTTTGTAAAGTGACTTGTGTAGTTGACCAGCCAAATTCAGATTTAAGCTTTCCCCAAGCACTCAACTGAAGGATATGCGCACGGGGATGTGTATGGACAAATGAATCCCAATTTGTTGACATCACGTTTGCCTTCTGTTTACGTGCTATCAAGGATAATCTATCATGTCAAACACTAAAATAGCGGATTGATTGGGTAATAATGCTTTTTTATCTAGCCAGGATGTGCTAAAATCTGCCCGTCCGCTGTGAAATCTGCCCAATTCATTGCAGGTCTTAAGTGGTAATGCTATACTAACCAGGCTTGTGATAAAGGGCGCAATTAAAATTACTTTGCCGGGTCACCGCCCGGTTTTAAGTATGTTTTTTTAAGGAGTAGTGGTCTCCATGAATGTATTAAGTGAATGGGCTTTCATTGGTGTATTTTTTGTTCTGGCTCCTATTTTGCCAGCCGTTCCGATCTTGCTCGGTGGTGTGCTTAGTCCTAAAAAACCGAATGCAATCAAGCAGGCAACATATGAGTGTGGTGTGGAAACGGTTGGAGACACCTGGGTTCAGTTCAAAGTCCAGTATTACATCTATGGTCTGGTTTTCCTGATTTTTGATGTGGAAATGGTCTTTTTGTTTCCCTGGGCAGTAGCATATGGGCAGTTAGACTTTTTTGCGTTTGCAGCAGGGGTTTTATTTATCTTCTTGCTTTCAGACGCACTGGTTTATGCCTGGAAGAAAAATGCGCTGGAATGGGCATAGTAAAAGGTGTGATTTATGGAATGTAGAGATATTATTAACACATTCGCACCCTGTCTTTCAGATACATTAGGGGTATCTACAGACCTGGCGAATTTTTTAAGCATTACCTTGGGTGTTTTAATTGTGGCGACCTTTCCTCTATTAGTCACAATTTTGTTGATCTGGGTAGAGCGTAAATTCGCAGCGCGGGTGCAAGACCGTATTGGTCCTAATCGCGTAGGTCCCTTTGGCTTGTTCCAACCGTTTGCGGATGTGATTAAGCTACTTGGCAAGGAAGACATTACCCCCGCAGGTGCAGATAAATGGATTTACAATGCCTCACCAGTTGTGATGGTGATGGCAGTTTTGTTGATTTGGGCAGTCATTCCATTGACACCGGTGCATGTTGGGGTAGACCTGGAAATTGGGGCATTGTATTTTGTCGCAGTTGCTTCAATTGGGACTTTATCGGTGATTATGGCAGGTTGGGCAAGCAACAATAAATATGCCTTGTTGGGGTCTTTCCGAGTCGTGGCACAGTTGATTAGCTATGAAGTGCCACTCGCTCTGGCATTGTTAGTACCAGTGATGCTAGCTGGTTCTATGAGCATGGTAGGAATTGTTGAAGCCCAAACAGGGATGTGGTTTGTGTTTATGGTGCCGGTTTCGGCATTTTTGTTCTTTATCTCCTCACAAGCAGAAACCGGACGCGCTCCCTTTGACCTGCTAGAAGCCGAATCTGAACTCGTTGCCGGGTTTAACATCGAATACTCTGGGATGAAATTTGCGATGTTCTTCGCTGGTGAGTTCATGCATGTGTTTACCAACGGGGTTTTGATGGCAGTGCTGTTTACCGGTGGCTATATTGGTCCATTTGTGGATCAAATTCCGCTGTTGGGGTTGGTATACTTGTTAGCCAAAGCATCAATTTGGTATCTACTATCGTTATTGATGCGTAATGCGTTACCGCGTGTTCGCATTGACCAGTTGATGCTGTTTAATTGGCTGTTTTTGGTGCCTGTGTCAATTATTAACCTGATTCTTGTGGCGTTTTTGATGTTCGTTATCCGTGAGCTGGGGTTACAACCAGATGATCCACGTGATTTTGTGCAGAACATCCCACAAACAGTTGTGCTGCTATTAGGAAATGTGGCGTTGCTGATCGGTACATTGACGGTAATTCGTAATCGCTTCCGTGCAGAACGGTTGGCTGAACAGTCCACCATGTTACCTGCACAGGCTGGCGACTAAGAGAGCGAGGGAACAACGATGACATTTGGTGATTTTACGCCAGAAGCGTTTGCTTTCGGGTTCTTCACAATTTTGACACTAGGCGGTGCGTTTGGTGTGGTTGGCAGTAGAAACTTGGTGCGTAGTGCCGTTTGGCTGATGGTTAGCCTATTCGGGATTGCGGGCTTTTTTGTTCTGCTGAGTGCGCCTTTTTTGGCTGCCGTTCAGGTCTTAGTGTATATCGGCGCGATTGGTATTCTCATCACTTTTGCTATCATGCTGACACGCAGTATGACCAACCTAAAAGAACGCTTTAATAAGCAGTGGTGGTTAGCTGCTTTGGCTGCGTTGACTGCGTTTCTTTTGTTGATGGTTACGGTGATTGTCCCAACTTGGGGAGAAATGGGTGCGGAAGAAATTCCCCCCACAGTCGCCTCAACGGCACAATTAGGTGAGGCATTCTTTAGTGGGTGGGGCTATGTTTTGCCGCTTGAAGTTGCATCGTTGTTGTTGACAGCTGCGATGATTGGCGCAATTGTTATCGCCCGTGAAGACGATTAAGGACGGAAGGAACAAGTTATGGTCCCTCTTTGGATGTTTTTAACGGTAGCGGCTGCCTTATTTGTGATTGGGGCATATGGTGTGTTGGCGCGCCGTAACGCGGTTGCTGTTTTGATGAGCGTTGAATTGATGCTCAATGCAGTGAATATTAATCTGGTTGCGTTCTGGCGATTTAGCGATCCTGTTGCTAGTGTAAGCGGTCAGGCATTTGCTGCATTTATTTTTGTTGTTGCCGCTGCAGAAGCGGCGGTTGGGTTGGCAATCATCATTTCAGTTTACCGTAGTCGGTATTCGGTGGTGGTTGATGATGTGGACATGCTCAAATGGTAAGGGTTTAACGCATGGACGTAAATTTTAGCGATATTAATTATCTACCCTGGTTGATTCCGGTTGGTCCGCTGCTCGCGTTTGTCATCATCTCATTGCTGACAAATCGCAGTAAGTGGGTGCCAGCAACAGATCATCATGAGTATGGTGGTCATCATCCTGATTATGACGGTATGGAAGTGCCAGTTGTGACAACACAAAGCCGTATTGCAAGCATTGTTGTTGGCATGTCTGGCGTGGTGGCTGCCTGGCTGATGAGTATGACAGTCTTTTTTGAAGGCATCAGTACAGATAAGCTTGGAGACAAAACGGTTTTTGCAAGTGGCATGAATTGGCTGGATACAGGCTTAAATGCGCTTCGCATGGGGGTTTTGGTTGATCCGTTAACGACTGTGATGCTATTCATGGTGCCGATTGCAGTGGTTTGCATTTTTATCTATTCAATCGGCTATATGGCACATGACCCGCGTCAAGCACGGTTCTTTAGCCTAATTTCACTATTTGCTGGGGCGATGCTAACGCTGGTCGTGGCGGATAATCTGTTGTTGCTTTTTATCGGTTGGGAAGTCATGGGCTTGTGTTCTTACATGCTGATTGGCTTCTGGTTTGAGAAAAAGAGCGCGTACAGTGCTGCCATTAAAGCGTTTACGGTAACTCGTGTCGCAGATGTGATCATGTTGCTGGGTATCGTATATCTTTATGCGATGACAGGAACGCTCAATTTCCGCGAAATTTTAAATAACCCAGAAACGCTGGATATGCTCTCAAATGCACCAGCGATTATTTTTGGTAGCTGGGGGTTGAGTGCATCTGGGCTAATTGGCATTTTCCTTATCATCGGTACGGTGGGTAAGTCTGCGCAATTTCCTTTGCACGTTTGGTTGCCGGACGCGATGGAAGGTCCAACGCCGGTTAGTGCTATGATCCACGCGGCTGCGATGGTTTCTGCCGGTATTTATGCGATTATCCGTATGTATCCATTGTTTGCTGCTGGTGCAGACCCGCATCATGGGGTATATAGTGAGCCGTTGATCTTCATGGCTGTTATTGGCTCCTTCACAGCGTTATTTGCTGCCACAATGGGGGTTGTTCAGCGCGATGTCAAGGCGGTACTCGCTTATTCAACGATCTCTCAGCTGGGCTTTATGATGGCTGCATTGGGGATTGGTGCATATGTTGCCGCATTCTTCCATTTGATTACACATGCATTCTTTAAAGCATTGTTGTTTATGTCTTCTGGTGCGGTGATTCATGCGATGGAACATGGTGAGCATCATGTCCACGAACACCATCATGAGCATGACGAGCACGATGAGCATCATCACCATGACGAGACTGAGCCGCATCATTTTGATCCACAAGATATGATGAACATGGGCGGGCTGCGATATAAAATCCCGGTTACGTTCTATGCTTTTGTTGCAGGTGGTATTTCATTAGCAGGTATTCCACTGATTACAGCTGGTTTTTGGTCAAAAGATGAAATTTTGGCAGATGCCTGGTTGGGGTTGACTCATGGATATGGTCCTCCGGCATTGGTGTTTATCATGTTGGCACTGGCGGCGTTCCTGACGGCATTTTACACATCCCGTCAAATTGGCTTAACATTTGCTGGGCAACCTCGCACTGAAGAAGCTGAACACGCTGGACTAGGTGGACCACGCAGCATTATCAGCCGTACAATGCAACTCCCTTTGATTATTTTGATCCCGTTTGCATTATTTGCGGGGTTTGTGGGAGTGCCACCAGAGTTTCCGATCTTTGGCGCGATCTTCTCGCCAGACGGCAATCCATTCTTTGATTTTGTGAAATATACTGTTTTGGAAGCGTTCCAACCGGAAAAACCGCCGTTTAGCTGGTGGCCAGTGCTTACATCGTTTGGTGTTGCATTAGGTGGTTGGTATCTAGGATGGTTGCTGTATTGGCGTGAACCGGTTAAAGCCGGCGAGGAAGACCCAATTAAGCGCATTTTACCAGAATCAATTTACAACACGCTGATGAATCGATACTACCTGGATGATCTTTATAAGATGGTTTTTGTTCAACCGTCACAATGGTTCTCACGGGTAGTTGTCAGCGAATTCATTGACCGTGGAATTATCGATGGGTTTATTCATTTGATCGCACGGTTAGCCAATTGGATTGGTGATTTGCTCAAGTTGCTTAACCTGTGGTTGATTGACGGGGTTGGCGATGGTATTCCACAGGGGATTGTACGCTTTGGGGTGTGGTTGCGCCGTGTACAAACCGGCAGGGTGCAACAATATCTCATTCTAGCGATTATGGCGGCGTTGCTCATTGGGTTGATCTTTGTTGTTTCAACGACGGTAGCAGCTAACTAAGGCGGGGAGTGATGGAAACGATTGAAATTTTTGGGATTGATGCCCTTTCGATGCTGATTATCGCCCCGGCGATCTCTGCATTGATTGTGGCGGCTTTACCAGCGAATAAAGTCTTGGTACGGTGGCTTTCGTTAGCATTTGCCGTGCTGATTGGTGCGCTGGCGGTAGTTGTCTTTTTCGCTTATGATCACAGCGGAGAGCAATACCAATTTGTAGTTAATGTGGATTGGTTCAGTTTGCTGGGGGCATCCTGGCATCTTGGAATTGACGGCATTAGTGTGACGATGATCCTGTTAACCGGTATTCTCGTCCCGCTGGCAGTTCTGATTAGTTGGGAAGTGGATGATCGTGTCAATATGCATCTCGCCTTAATTCTGTTTTTTGAAACAGGGTTGATGGGCGTGTTTGCAGCAAAGGATTTGATGATCTTCTTCTTATTCTATGAACTGAGTTTGGTGCCGATATACTTCTTGATTGACCAATGGGGTGGGAAAAACCGCAAATATGCGTCCACAAAGTTCATGTTGTACTCGGTTGGTGGTACATTGGGGATGCTATTAGCCACCCAACTGATTGGTTGGTCAATGGCGTTTACAGAATATGGCGCACGGTCATTTGATATTGAAGCCATTACTGCCTATTGGCCCCAAATGTTAGAAGGGCAGTTGTTTTTGGGGGTAGATGTTTCTACCGTAAAGGCGTTGGCATTCATCGGATACTTTGTTGCATTTTGTATTAAAGTGCCGGTATGGCCCTTCCATACTTGGTTGCCAGATGCACATGGTGAAGCACCAACTGCCGGTTCAATGCTATTGGCTGGTGTGATGCTCAAACTTGGTGCATACGGTTTCATCCGTTTGGTGGTGCCATTCTTCCCCAATATTTGGATTTCTGAAGTACAGTTCCTCAACTTGGGGGTAACTGTGGCTGGAGTGTTTGCCTTCTTAGCAATGCTTGGTATTGTTCTGGGTGCTTTTGCAGCATTTGGGCAAAACGATATTAAGCGACTTGTGGCATATAGCTCTGTCAACCATATGGGGTTTGTGGCAATGGGTACGGCTGTCATGGCGGTAATCTATGGCAAAGCATGGGAAGCTGCGACCCTTGCAACAGGTGCTGGTGCAACAAGTGCAGAGCTGCAAAGTGCTATTTTGGCAGCCAATGGTGCAGTGATTCAGATGTTTAATCATGGGCTAAGTTCAGCAGGGATGTTTTTGCTAGCCGGTGCAATTTATCATAAAACGCACACTCGCGACTTAAATGAATATGGTGGTTTGTGGGTAAAAGCACCAATTTATGGTGGTGTGTTTATCTTTACCAGTATGGCGAGCTTGGGCTTACCCGGATTAAATGGCTTTGTGGGTGAGTTCTTGGTTGTGCGCGGTAGTTGGCCCGTATTCACCTGGCTAACGGTGATTTCCATGATCGGGTTATTGTTCACTGGGTCATATATTTTGAAGGGTATCCGAGCGACATTACACGGACCGTTTAACTTGAAATGGCGGGATTATAAGTTGGAGATTGAACTGCGTGAGTTTATCGCCATTGCGCCGTTAATGGTTTTAATGCTGATTACCGGGGTATATCCCAATTGGATTTTACCCATTATCAACGAGTCGGTTACCCGTATCATGAGCGGATTTTGATAGGATAAGTTAAGATGATCGAAACATTCTCGTTTCCCGTATTAAGTGCCATCATCTTCTTTCCGATCATCGTGGCTGTGGTTATTCTATTTATGGATAATGACAAACAGCGCGATTTGATCCGGGGGACTGCGCTCACAACGGCTGTAGTATTGCTGGTGCTTTCAGCAATGGTTTACTTTGGCTATAACAACGAAGTGAGTGGTGATGGCGGTTTGCTGGATCGTCAAGCGGTTTGGCAGCAATTAGGCGAGCAATATACTGCAACTGGAACGGTGGATTTGAATGCGATTGAAGGCGTAGATATGAGCGTCTTTGATGAAACAACTCTCGCATTCTTTGAAAACTACCCCGCATATGCAGATATTGATGGCACTGTGATTTTTGATCATGGTTTGGCGTTTGAAGAAAAATTTACCTGGATCGATAGCTTAGGCGTGAGCTATCACGTGGCAGTGGACGGCTTAAGTGCGCCAATGGTATTGCTGACGGGTATGGTTGCCGTTGCTGGGGTGTTAATTTCCTGGCGGATTGATGATCGTATCCGTGAGTTTATGGCGTTTTTCCTGCTATTGGTAGCAGGCGTGTATGGCGTGTTCGTCGCAGTGGATATGTTCGTACTATTCTTCTTCTATGAGCTTGCGATTTTCCCGATGTATCTGCTAATTGCCGGATGGGGATGGGTCAAGCTAAGAGAATATGCGGCAATGAAGCTCACGCTGTATATCTTGATCGGCTCTGTGGTGGCTTTAATCGGCGCGCTAGCGATGGTCTTGACGGCTAATGCCTTTTGGAACTCCGCAGAAGGGGATGCAATCTTCCAGGCGGCACAACAGGCTGGCGTGATCGCGGAAGGTGCGCCTAAATTCAATTTTGATATCGTACAGTTAACCTTAGCAGGTGAAGCAGGTGCGTTTAATGCATTGGGGTATCTTGGCATTGATACGCTTACCTTTGCTAACTTCTGGTTCCCATTCATCTTCATTGGCTTTGCTATCTTGGCGGGTATGTTCCCATTCCATAACTGGTCACCGGATGGTCACGTTGCGGCACCAACAGCTGTTTCGATGATCCATGCTGGTGTGCTAATGAAGTTAGGGGCTTATGCTGCGCTGCGGATGGGGGTGCAACTATTACCGGAAGGTGCCCAAACACATTTGCCTTGGTTAGTATTTTTAACGTTAGTCAATGTGGTGATGGGGGCGTTTATCGCTTTCCGTCAGCGTGACTTTAAGTATGTGATCGGTTTTTCATCTGTCAGCCATATGGGGTTGGTCAGCATGGGCTGGGCATCCATGAACACTATTGGCATGACAGGTGCTGGTTTACAGATGTTCAGTCACGGGGCGATGACAGCGTTGTTCTTCGGTTGCGTGGGTATGGTATATGATCGCGCGCATACCCGTGATATTCCAAGCTTAGGTGGTTTTATCCGGCGGATGCCCTGGGTTGGCGTGGCGTTTATTGTCGGCGGTTTGACAAGCATGGGTATGCCTGGCTTAAGCGGTTTTATCGCTGAATTCCCGATCTTTATGGGTATGTTTGCTGCATCAGATCATATTACGTTGCAAATTGGCTCATTCACCTTGTCAAATTACTACTCGATTATTGTGATTATCGCAGCAATTGCGATTGTGATTACGGCGGCTTATGTCCTCCGGGTGACAGGACAGGTTTTCTTTGGTGAATTTGATGCAAAGAAATATCCTGAAGTCGGTGATATTACGATTACAGACCGGGCAATTTTGCTGTTGTTGGGTGTACCGCTAATTGTCTTGGGGATGTATCCGGCAATTATGGCACCGATGATTCAAGCGGGAATTCAGCCTGTAATCGCAATTCTGGGAGGTATGTAACGTGGAAAATTTCGACGTTGGCACAAATCTGCTTGTCATCATCCCTGAAATCGGGTTGACTATTCTGGCTGTTGCTATTTTATTTATGGATTCCTTATTGCCGGAAAGCCGCCGTCGTTCTATCGCCTATTTAACATTCTTTGGGATGGGGTTGATTGCCGTGTTTCCATTGATGTTATCCCCTGATGGTGAAACCTATTGGGGTGGGATGATTCGGCATGACATGTTGTCACAGGTTTTCAAGGTTATTGTGCTGTTGGCTGGCTCTATCACGGCGCTGGTTGCGTCTACAACAAGTGATTTGGGGCGCAAGGGGGAGTTCTACTTAATTATGACAGTCTCCACATTGGGGGCGTGTCTATTAAGTAGCGCAGCGGATATTATCATGATTTTCGTTGCGTTAGAGACGGTATCTATTCCGCTATATGTTTTGGCTGCGTTTAATCGGCAAGATAAACGCTCGATTGAAAGCGGTATGAAATATTTCTTGTTTGGCTCGTTTGCATCGGCAGTGATGCTGTATGGCTTTAGTTTGCTATATGGTTTTAGTGGGCAAACCGGTTTACAAGGAATTGCGGATGCCTTGCGTGCAGGTGCGGTTGCAGAACCGGTGTCTTTAGTGATTGCAATTGTATTGGTGTTTGTCGGCTTTGCCTTTAAAATTAGTGCTGTTCCATTCCATTTCTGGACACCTGATGTTTATGAAGGTGCGCCGACCCCTGTAACAGCGTTCATCAGTGTTGCCAGCAAGGCGGCGAGTTTTGCGGTGTTGTTGCGCTTCTTTGTTGCTGTTTTCCCAGAGGAACTATCTGTTGATGGTCAGCAGATGCAAACCTTCTGGATCAATCTTGTCATTGCTGCGTCTATTGTTAGTATGACAGTTGGCAATGTGCTTGCCTTAGTTCAGACGAACATCAAGCGTTTGTTGGCGTATTCGTCGATCGCACAAGCTGGGTATACATTACTTGGTGTAGCGGCACTACAAGGGATTGCTAGTGAAGGTGTTGACCCCGCTGCTCAAGGTGTGGCAGCTGTAGCATACTATATGTTGATGTATACCTTTACAAACTTGCTTGCATTCGGAGTTGTGGCGATCTTTAGTGATGCAACGGGTAGTGAAACCATTGCTGATTTGGCAGGCTTAAGCCGGCGCAACCGGTGGATGGCACTAGCAATGACAATTGGCTTGTTGTCTTTAGCGGGTATTCCTCCGGCAGCAGGGTTTATTGGTAAATTCTTCTTGTTTAATGCAGCGGTGAGCGCAAACTTGGAATGGTTAGCTATTATCGGTGTATTAAATGCTATTGTGGGCTTGTACTACTATTTGGTTGTCATTAAGGTCATTTATGTAGACCGTAGTGCCGACGATGATAAGCCGATCCTACTGACAACACCTGCTGGCGTGATGCTTGGTATCACGACTATTGCGGTGATTATCCTAGGGGTTATTCCACAGCCGTTCTTTAACTGGGCGTTAGAAAGCGCGACAAGTTTGTTTAGTTAGAGTTTATTGAGCGATTGCCGTAATTTAGGTGGTAATCGCTCTTTGTTTGTGATAGAATTCGCAACGCCATTTAACATGATAAAAAATAAAATGTCCCAACGGGTTAAAAATCTCTCGTTGGCGGCGGTGGCAGCCCAGGCAGGGTGTTGGACGCTATTCGTCGTATTTGGAGCGTTGTTCCTGGGATTATGGCTAGATGCCCAGCTCGGGCTACGCGGACCCTGCATCTTCGGCACATTGATCTTGAGCATTCCAGTAAGCTTATATGGTATGCTGCGGATCGCACTGGGGGCAATTCAATTGATCTCAGTGAATGAAAATAAAGATGTTTCATCAGGAAAAGAGGAGGATTAGTCCTTGTCGCATGTATTGAACAGAAAGGAGACGACGACGTGAGTGCCAGACAACGCGGTTTAATCGTGTTCGGCGGTATTTTATTCGTCGCAATCGTCTTCTGCGGTCTTTTCCCCTTTGTGATTATGCCAGGCTTAGGGCTTGGCGTGGCACTTCCAGTAATTGAAGTGCCTGGGGAAGTGGTCGTGGAAAATTTCCTACCGGGCTTTAATCTCACCAATAGCATCATCGGTACGATTTTAACCGATTTGGTGTTGGTGTTGATTGTGGTCATCCTGTGGCGTAAGTCTAAGGGATGGACACGTGAAGTACCGGGACGGATGCAAGGGGCGTTTGAAGCCTTTACAGAAGGTTTCCGCAACTTTTTTGCTGGTATCGCTGGCGATCGCCTGCGTACTACGCCGCTGTTGTGGCCCCTGGTTGCGACGATCTTTTTATTCTTGTTAACTGCCAATTACTTGAAGCTTCTGCCTGGCGCAGAAACAGTGGGTAAAATGCACTGCGCCCATGTCAATAAAAAAGGGTTTGCAATGCACCCCGGCTATTGGACTGATAACTCATATTATTTATGGGTGGATGAGCCATTGAATGCCGGTTTTACCCAAACGTTAGAAGCGGAACATGCGTGTGAAGCGTATTTCAAGTATGGGCAAATTCCCCGTGATGGTTTCCCTGTGGAATCAGTTGAACAGATAGAAGAGCATGAAGCAGCATTTGCAGCTCTATTAGATCAACTGCCATCTGATGAGGATATTCTTGCACAGGCAGAAGCGGACGCACTCGCAGCAGTGGATGATGGCGAAATTGACGAAGATGAGGTTGAGTCTTTTGTCCAAGAGCGTGTCCATGAGCTTGAAGCTGAGCGTGATGAAGCCTATCTGGCTCTGGTTGCAGAGGAAGAAGGTTTCTTGCAGGGGACAGATTATAAATATGCGTATTACTACGTTTATTATGCTCATCATCGCTTAGAAAATGCGGAAAATATCGAAGCACTTGAGGCGCAGATTGCCGAATTAGAAACAGAAATTGAAGCACTAAGTGGCGATCATGCTGAAGAGGATGCTGCTGCGCATGGTGAAGAAAATGCCGAAACAGAAGCTGTTGCAGCAGAAGATGAGGCACATGCTGCGGAAGCGGTGCTTATTCAAAATGAAGAAGTGCATAATGAGGACTTAGTAAGCGCGCTACAATCCGAGATTGATGCGTTGGAAGATGAGTTAATGCACCAACAAACGCAACTGCGCTATCCAGAGGCACCATTGGCATTTTCTCAAGAAGATTTAGATGCCGGTGTGAAGCCGTATATCTTCCACATTACGCCATTCGTACGTGGACCTGCAACAGATTTGAGCCTGACATTTGCTCTGGCGATCATCTCAATTGTTGCTGTTCAAATTTACGGTGTGATGGCACTGGGTCCCGCTTACTTTGATAAATTCCTGAATATTCCCGCATTGGGCAACCTAGGCAAAAAACCCTTAGGTGCTATCGACTTTGTTGTGGGGTTGATTGAAATTATCTCTGAAATTGGTAAGATCATCAGTCTTGCATTCCGTTTGTTTGGTAACCTCTTCGCCGGTGGCGTTGCGCTGATGGCGGTGACATTCTTGGTTGCTTGGTTGGTTCCAGGTGTTATTTATGGCTTGGAATTGATTATCGGTGCGGTGCAAGCTCTGGTGTTTGCTGTTCTGACGCTGGTGTTCTCCGTTCAGGCGATGGAACATCATGGCGATCATGAAGAAGAGCATCATTAAACATTAACGTGAAAAAACTCAGTCTGAGGAGAGGATTTAAAAATGATTGAAGCAGATTCCCTGTCAGTTGGTTTAAAAGCTATTGGGGCTGGTCTGGCGATGATCGGTGCGCTGGGACCTGGTATTGGTATTGGTTTGTTAGCTCAGGGTGCCATGCAAGCCATGGGGCGCAACCCAGATGCCGCTGGTACAATTCAGACAAACATGATTTTGGCAATCGTGTTTACCGAAGCTATTGCAATTTATGCGTTGGTGGTCGCCCTGTTGATCGTCTTCGTACTTTAATCTCAAGGGAGATTATAAGATGCGGTTAAATAAGAAAACAATCTTGCTGCTTGTCGTGTTGATGCTGGCTTTTACAGTATCCCCGGCATTAGCGGCTGAAGAAGGTGGTAGTCCGCTGGACTCACTTGGTATCAACTTTGGTTTCTTGCTGGCACAAGCAATCAACTTTGGTTTGATCTTCCTGCTGTTGACACTGTTCCTATGGAACCCGATGACCAAGAGCTTGGATCAACGCTCGGAAAAGATTAAGAAGGGCTTGGAAGATGCTGCGGCAGCTGCTGCGGCTCGGCGTAATGCAGAAGCTGAGGCGGAAAAAATCTTGGCACAGGCACGCACTGAGGTCGCATCTTTGATTGAAGAAGCACGCAGTCGTGGTGAAGAAGTTGCTAAGTCAATTGAAGCCCAAGCGCGCGAAGATGCAGAAAAGATTCGTGAAGATGCACGTCGTGAAGCTCAAGCCGAGCGCGATGCCCAATTGGCTGGTCTGCGCGGGCAAGTTGCGGCAATTTCTATCGCTGTGGCGCAGCGTTTGCTGGGCGAAAATCTGGATGAGAAAAAGCAACAAGCACTGATTAACGATTTCTTCGCCAAAGTGCCAGAAAGTGCCAAGTCGCTTAGCGGTGATGTGGAAGTTGTGAGTGCAATGCCGCTTGAAAAGGCAGAGCAGGAAAACGTTAAAAAGCAAATTGGTGCGGATAACGTGACCTTTACAGTTGATCCATCTATTCTTGGTGGGTTGATTATCCGCGCTGGAGACCGCGTGGTGGATGGTAGTGTTCGTCGTGATCTCAATGAGCTTTCCACACGCTTGAAGTAACATCTTTATTTTCACAATCAAGACGCGCTGGTATCCCCGGCGCGTTTTTGATTTGGTATAATGCTTCTGGATTACAGTGAAAGTTAAAAATGATGATTTCATTTCGTGAGTTATTGCAAGCATTACCAGACGTTATCGCGATTCATGGCGATACCCAAATCACTGCGCCAATTGTAGAGTCATCATTGGATGTACAGCCTGGCGGCGTATTTGTGGCACGTAAAGGCTTAACAAGTGATGGGCATGATTATATTCTACAAGCAATTCAAGCAGGGGCGGCGGCAATTGTTGGCGAACGTCCTATATCAACTCTATCTGTTCCTTATGCACAAGTTGCAGATGCACAATCAGCTATAGGGCGTTTAGCGGCAATGTATTATGGCTTGCCATCACGCCAGTTAGTTGTCATTGGGGTAACGGGTACAGATGGCAAAACGACAACCAGCACGCTGATCCATAGTATTTTAAAAGTGGCAACCGATGGCAAGGCGGGTTATATCAGCACAATTTCAGCAGATTTGGGGGATGCAACTGAAGACACAGGGTTACATGTAACAACACCTGGCGCGCCACGTGTGCAATATTTTTTAGCGAAGATGCTACAAAATGGCTTAACGCATTGTGTGTTAGAGATGACAAGCCATGGTTTGGCACAAGGGCGATTAAGCGGTGTAGATATTGATGTTGCTGTTATAACGAACTTAACACATGAGCACCTGGATTATCATGGTACGTTTGAAAACTACCGTGCTGCAAAAGGAATCATGTTCGAAATGCTGAGAAAGTCTTACCGCAAGCCGAATATCAATAAAACAAGCGTTGTTAATATGGATGACCCCAACGCATCCTATTATGCTGCGTTTCCTGCGGATCAATTGATTCAATATGGTTTTGATACTAGTGCGGATGTGCGATGTTTACGTGCAGATTATCGCCCAGATGGTACATATTTGACGGTTCAATTGCCTGATTCTCGGATGGAAACTTGTGTGTTGAATCTTGTTGGGGCGTTCAATGTTTCCAATGCATTAGCGGCAATTTCGGTTGGGTTTAGCTTAGGTGTAGATTTTGATTCAATCCGGCAGGGACTTCGTGCGGTTAAGGCAATTCCTGGTCGTATGGAACGGATTGATGAAGGGCAGGATTTTACGGCAATTGTGGATTTTGCTCATACCCCAAATGCACTTAAAAATGCGTTAGAAGCTGCCCGTACTATGTTGCCTGATGGAAAACGGCTCATTGCGGTGTTTGGCAGTGCCGGCTTACGTGATGTGGAAAAGCGGCGCATGATGGCACAAACATCAGCACAGTTGGCTGATATAACAGTATTAACAGCAGAAGACCCCCGCACAGAGCCATTAGACGATATACTACAAATGATGGCAGAGGGATGTTTATCACAAGGTGGGGTAGAAGGTGAGACATTTGTTCGTGTGCCAGATCGTGGTGAGGCGTTGTATCGCGCTTGCCAGATGGCGCAACCTGGTGATATTGTGATTGCCTGTGGCAAGGGGCATGAGCAAAGTATGTGTTTTGGTACGATTGAATATCCCTGGGATGACCGTGAGGCGATGCGGGCAGCGTTACGCGGCACGCCTTTAATGACACTCCCGACGGCACAATAAGGTATGGTACAATTTGCTTATGACTGATTTAGGTATTGTAATTGTCAATTGGAACACCAAAGATCATTTAAAGAACTGCCTAGAGACCGTTTTTGCTAGCCAGGGAAATTTTACGTTTCGTGTGGTGGTAGTAGATAACGCCTCAACTGATGGCAGTGCTGAGATGGTGCGAGAAAATTTTCCGCAGGCAGAGTTAATTGTTGCGGAAAAAAATGGCGGCTTTTCATATGGTAATAACATAGGGCTGCGTCATTTGGGATATCCAAATCAACCCGATGCACCGCGTTATGCTTTGTTGCTAAATCCGGATACAAAAGTGCCATCTGAATCACTTTGCCGGATGGTAAAATACATGGACGATAATCCTCAAGTTGGGATGGCAGGACCGAAATTATTATTAGAAGATGGTACACTGGATAAAGCCTGTCGTCGCAGTTTTCCCACTCCTGAAGTTGCATTTTATCACTTTTCTGGCTTAGCAAAGCTTTTTCCAAACAGCCCACGATTCGCTCGCTATAACATGACCTTCAAAAACATTGATGAAGAAATTGAAGTTGATTCCGTTGTGGGTGCCTATATGCAGGTGCGACGTGAAGTGCTAGCACAAATTGGCTTATTAGATGAGACGTTCTTCATGTATGGTGAGGATTTAGACTGGGCGTATCGCACCAAGCAGGCAGGATGGAAAGTGATGTATTACCCAGAGGTTACCGTATGGCACATCAAAAGAGCCGCAAGCCGCAAGAGCAAAAAGGCTCAGTTCGAGTTTTATCGGGCGATGCTGATTTTTTACCGGAAACACTTCCGAAAAACGACACCGATGTGGCTGCACAGTCTGGTGTTAATGGCATTGGCAATCAAGGGCGGTCCCAATCTATGGAAGGAAATCAGACATTCCCCGGCGAACAACAATTAATTAAACAAACCCAGGTGCATAATTCCCGTTCTAATCGCATCAAGGTCTTGTTAAATCTGCTGATGTATGCCCTAGACGTATTGATGTTAATGGCAGCGTTTATTATGGGGTATGTTGCGCGGATTTATTTGCCGATTCTTGAAATTCAAGGCACACCGCCGCGGTTTATCAGCTATATTCCCACCATGATGCTTCAGGTGGTGACGGTTATTATTGTCTTTTATTTTTCACGCCTATATCATCAACGCCGGGCAATTAGTCGTATTGATTATGCGCGTACAATTGTTGGGGCAGTGACCATTGGCTTGGTACTGGCAAATGGTATGCAGGAATTACTCTTTAAGAACACTGCTTTTGATGTAGATTACTTGCGTGGGATGTTTTTTTATACTTGGGTGTTAAGTGTTATTTTTGTTGTTTTGGGGCGGGAATTTCATCGCATCATTCAGGCTAGTGTGCGGCGGCGTGGTATTGCACGGGATAACCTGTTACTTGTAGGCGGGGGGCGCGTGGCAAGGGATATTGCTGGGCGTATTCAAGGTAATCCTGATTTGGGCTATCATATTGTTGGTGTGGTTACTCGGGATATTAAACCTAAAGGACATATACTTGGGATTCCAATATTGGGCTTATATCCTGATTTACCCAATATCATTGACAATTATGGGGTGGAACAAGTCATTATTGCTTTGCCAGAAGCCAAACGGGCGGAAATTGTTGAATTGGTAACACTTTGTCAACGTGGCAGGGTTGATATTAAGGTGTATCCTGATATTTTTGCCTATATGGCTGGCGATATGAACGTCGATGATCTTGGTGGCACTCCTTTGCTCACCGTGCGAGATATTGCACTGCGTGGTTGGAAGTTAAGCCTTAAGCGTGGGATGGATTTCTTTGGTGCCTTATTCGGGTTAATTTTCTTATCTCCCATTTTGTTGTTAATTGCTATTCTGATTAAACTGGAATCTCCTGGTCCAGTGTTTTATACACAGATCCGTATGGGGTTAGATGGCAAACCTTTTCCAATCATCAAATTTCGCTCAATGCGAACAGATGCTGAGGCAAATGGTCCAGGCTGGACAGTAAAAGGTGACCCACGTGTGACACGCATGGGGCGTATTATGCGTAAGACCAATATCGATGAGTTGCCACAGTTAATCAATGTGTTACTTGGGCAAATGAGTTTGGTCGGACCGCGTCCAGAGCGTCCCGTTTATGTTCAACAATTTCGTGAACAGATTCCCCGCTATATGGAACGGCATCGCGAAAAGGCTGGCATGACCGGTTGGGCACAAGTGAATGGCTTACGTGGGGATACATCGATTGCAGAACGTACTAGTTATGATTTATGGTATGTTGAAAATTGGTCATTGTGGTTGGATATTAAAATTATCCTGCGTACAATTTGGATGGCGATTTCTGGTAGGAGTCCAAACGCATATTAATGGATATTAAAACTCTTGAAGAAGCGATGCACGCTTTTGTGGAAAGCAAAGGTTGGTATCGTGAGGATTCCCAAAAAAAGCAAACTCCAAAAAACCTGGCTATTTCGTTGGTATTGGAAGCTTCAGAAGTACTTGAGCTTTTCCAATGGCGGGATGAAGTGCCAAATAAGTCTGCTTTAGCGGGGGAGCTAGCAGATGTGATGTTATATTTGCTGCAACTGGCAAGCCTCAATAATATTGATCTTGCGCAGGCTGTAATGGATAAACTTCAGATCAATTACACGCGCACTTGGGATGATGATTCTCCTCTGACTAGTGATTCAACCCCGTAATGTTTATAGCTCGGTTTCTATTCAAAATATATCCCCTGAAACATCACAATTAGTGATATAATGAACCTCATTTGGATAATAAATGCATGATGATGAAAACATAAGGGAAGATTCGTATGGCATCACAAGCGGTTACACCCCAAAGTGAGGATTTCTCTCGTTGGTATAATGAAATTGTTTATAAAGCTGATCTTGCCGGGCAATCTCCTGTCCGTGGTTGTATTATTATTAAGCCATATGGTTATGAAATTTGGGAAGCAATTAAAAATGGGTTGGATCGACGGTTTAAAGCAACGGGGCATCAAAATGCTTATTTCCCGCTTTTCATTCCAGAGAGCTATTTACGGCGTGAAGCGGAGCATGTAGAAGGCTTTAGCCCAGAATTAGCAGTTGTTACTCATGCCGGTGGTAAAGAATTAGAAGAACCGTATGTTGTGCGTCCAACTTCTGAGACGATTATTGGGGAGTCATTTAGTCAGTGGATTCAATCCTATCGTGATTTACCATTGTTGATTAACCAATGGGCGAATGTTGTGCGTTGGGAATTACGGACACGCCCATTTTTGCGGACAGCAGAATTTTTATGGCAAGAAGGTCATACGGCACATGCTGATGAGCAAGAAGCAGAAGAAGAAACTTTGCGGATGCTTGATATTTATGCCGACTTTGCCATCAATGAGGCTGCTATCCCGGTTATCAAAGGGCTAAAAAGCAATATTGAACGGTTTGCTGGTGCACTTCGTACTTATACAATCGAGGCGATGATGCGCGATACCAAAGCGTTGCAATCTGGTACAAGTCATAATTTGGGACAAAATTTTGCCAAGGCGTTTGATATTAAATACCTCTCCAAAGATAATGTTGAAGAATACTGTTGGACGACTTCTTGGGGTATGAGTACCCGTATGATTGGGGCGATTGTGATGACACATGGAGATGATAAGGGATTACGCTTGCCTCCACGTATCGCACCGATTCAAGTGGTTATTGTCCCTATTTTTAAGACAGATGACGAGCGTTCTGCTATTTTGGAAAAAATAAACGCTATAGCAGTAGACCTCAGAGCAGCTCATATACGAGTTCATGTTGATATGCGTGATGAAACACCCGGATTTAAATATAATGATTGGGAAATGCGTGGCGTGCCTGTTCGCTTAGAATTAGGACCGAAAGACTTGGAAAAGAATACGGTAGCATTAGCACGGCGCGACATCCCTGGAAAAGCCGGTAAACAATTTGTCTCTCAAGATGGTTTGGTACAGACTGTTCAGGCTTTGTTGGATGATGTACAAGCCAATATGCTGAAGCAGGCAACCGAGTTCCGTGATTCGAACATCCATGATGTGGAAGACTATCAGGCATTTAAAGCAGTAATTGAAAATGGTGGATGGACACGAGTTTGGTGGGCTGGTTCGGATGATGATGAGCGACGAGTCAAAGAAGAAACCGGGGCAACGTTGCGCTGTTTCCCGCTAGATCAGCCAGAAGGCAAAGGGACTTGTATTATCACCGGTAAAAAAGCAACACGAATCGCGCTTTTTGCGAAAGCGTATTAAACAGATAGAGTGTCCAACGGGCACTCTGTTTGAAAATCTAATCATTATTTAACGTAAGTTACTTTATAATGATCTTTATTCGTTTTACTACATAAGATTATTATAAACGATTAAGTTGATCATATCACACAGTTGATGATTGATTTTGTGTGCAGTAGACTAGCTTATAAACTAAACTTTTTTGGGACTATGATTACATATGGCTGCTTATCTAGTTGTCGATGTTGATGATTTATTAGCGCATTTCCGAAGCCGAGGGGTTTCTATTGACTTACAAGAACTAGCTGTCAGTTTACGTGGAAGTGCGGCTTTAGCTGCTGGGCTAGTTAGTCCAGATCGCTTAAAAGCAATTGCTGTTGCGGATTGGAACAAGCATGAAATGCGTCGTGGTGTTCCAGCGGAACAGGTATTCAAATCAGCCGGCTATGATACATTTTATATGCCACACCGGGCTGCAATGGCGGATGCTTTAATTATTCACTATTTTTCCTATGATCCTGAACCGGTTGATGAATTGATCTTGGCAACGACCAGCCGTGATCTTCTTCCGGTTGTGCGTCGTGTTCGTACTACCCGCAATGCTCGCATTCGGATGTGGGGATCACACGATGTACTACAAGGAACGGAATTTGCTGATGAAGTTGTCTTTCAACCTCTAGAAGCACTGTTGGGAATCCAGACCAAAAATGTCGCTGTCTATATTGATTTTGAAAACATTTCTATCAGCCTGAATGAGCAGGGTTTTGTGGTCAATTTAGATCATTTAATTGATCGGTTTGTGACCCAAGCAAAAGCGCATGGGCAAGTGGTCAAAATGGCGGCATATGCCCCTTGGGGGCAGCGTGGAACATTACCACCATTGATTGACACGAATGGGCGTGAAGTGACAGATGAAGCTCCAAGCCGTCTTGCATTAGCAAATATCGACCCTGTATTTAACTTGCCAGGGAAAAACAGTGCTGATATTCGCATCGCACGCGATGT
Organism: Chloroflexota bacterium; assembly: GCA_003696565.1. Taxonomy (GTDB): domain Bacteria; phylum Chloroflexota; class Anaerolineae; order Aggregatilineales; family Phototrophicaceae; genus DAOTWY01. Next base: position 8,563 of record RFHA01000015.1, on the reverse strand, counting down.
GATGATGGATGCGAATCATAACGATGCTGCGGATATTTATATTCTTGCCAGTGGTGACCGTGATTTTAATGATGTTATCAATGCATTACTTAAACAAAATAAGGTCGTTATTGTGTGGGGAGTACGCGGCAGCACATCCCGCATGTTAGAAAAAAACAGCAATATTTTGGTGGAATATATTGATGATTTCACGAATTTGCAAACTCATCAATCACTGAGTGAGACTGTTTATCAAAATGAGACAGTTGATGACTTTACACCTTCTCAATGGACAAGTGTGATTTTGCAGTTTGACCGGTTAACCAACGATTTAAACGTAGAAACCGTTTCTATCCGTCAGTTGGTGGAGCAATTACAGAGTGTTGGGGCGGTTGCGTCTCGTCCGCGCGGAGAAGACTTAGTTTCGCAATCCATTTCATTAGGCATTCTTAAACCGATCTCAACAAATGGGCATGTCATGTTAAATGATGATCATCCCATTGTGTATAAAACACGCTTGATTGCAGAGCGCATCGTGCTGCGTGTACAAAACACATTACAAGTGCGTGGCTGGGAATATGTCAACTATGGCTTTTTGCTTAAGGGCTTGGCAATGGATCGTGAGTTAGATCGCCCTGGGTGCAATAGTGACGATCAGTGGCGGTCACATTGGATTGACACACTTGTGCGGGAGCAAATTTTAGAACGTCAACTTGTACCACATCGCCACAACCCAGATGATTTGGTGCCTGTTATTAAACTTTGTGAAGGGTATCATCCTAAGCTAGGGTATATCCCACCAGATCAAAATAGTGCGCCGAGCTTTGATTGGTCAGGGATCTCTTTAGATGAACTTTATGAGATGGAACCAGATACGGCAGATATGGTGAAGCGTATTGTTGTTAGCGTGGAGCAATTCACTAGCTTCCGCAGTTTTGCCTGGTGTCCATTAGGTAGTTTACATCGTCGGCTGCGTGCGTTTGATACTGGTGTGTCTTTTCAGCGTGCTGTTGAGTATTTATTGGCACATGATGTTGCTGTTGTGGATGAATATCCTAATCCACAAAGTCAATATAATACAAAGGGCATTTCGCTTAATCCACACAACCAATTAGTTCAAGAAATTGTCCATGAGCGTGACCAGTTTATCAAGCTGTTATTGGTATTGTATGAGCGAAATTTATTAGTTTCTAAGCAAAATGTTGAGCTAATACAACCGAACCACAATTGGAATTTAGATTTGTGGTTCTCTATTATGGAAACAGAGAACGTCTTGAATGCGCTACCAGGCAGACCAGGACAATATAGTCTATTCCGTACGCATCATACGGTGAATTTGATTGCTGGACCAGATGAGGGTTAACTTGGCATTGGCAGCATCATCGGCATTTGATATAATCCATAGGTTAGTTGGGACCGGCGGGCTTGTCTGTCCAGTCTGCCTGGTGACATTATATTAAGAGGACGACTTTTCCTATGACACCTGAAGAAAAACAAGCAATTATTGAGGAATATGGGCGGCATAAGGGCGATACTGGCTCTCCAGAGGTACAGATCGCACTTTTGACACACCGTATTCGTCAGCTGACGGAACACCTAAAAGTGCACAAGCATGACCAGCACTCACGCCGGGGGCTTTTAAAGTTAGTGGGGCAGCGTCGCCGCCACTTACGCTATATCAGCCATAAAGACCCGGAAGCCTATCGTAGTTTGTTGGAACGTCTTGAACTACGTCGATAGGATGGGTGTGTCCTTTTGTGTTAACTGCCGCCCCTTGTGGGGTGGCAAGCTTTTTGCCCGGTTAGGCAGGAATTGGTGTTTGCCGTTAAATTCGCTTTGACGGCATATTCCAGTCCCTGATTGCCGGGCTTTTTGTTTATATGGAGGTAAAACATTATGACAAGAGAAATCCATCAGTTTTCCATTGAGTTGGATGGAAAGGAATGGATCATTGAAAGTGGTCGCCTGGCGGAACAAGCTGGTGGGGCTGTGACGGTACGTGTGGGCGATACAATGATTTTCGCCGCTGCCACCATGAGTAAAACAGCACGTGAAGGGCTGGATTTTTTCCCGCTTAGCGTTGACTACGAAGAAAAATTATATGCTGGCGGGCGTATTCCTGGGAGTTTCCAACGGCGCGAAGGAAGACCTTCAGAAAACGCTATTTTGATCTCACGGGTTATTGACCGGACACTGCGTCCGTTGTTCCCCAAAAACATGCGTAATGAAGTTCAAGTTGTACTCATGTCGCTCAGCCACGATCAACAGCATCAGGTTGATATGATCGGTATTACTGCTGCAAGCCTTGCCCTGATGATTTCAGATATTCCCTGGGCAGGTCCCGTTGCTGGTGTGCGTGTGGGGCTAATTGATGATGAATTGGTCATTAATCCAACGCATTCACAGATGGAAAAAAGCAAGCTAGATTTACGAGTTTCTGGCACATTAGATGCGATCAATATGGTGGAATGCGGTGCGGATGAAGTAGACGAAGAAACCATGATCCGTGCCTTAGAAGTTGGGCATGACGCACTGAAGGTGCTGATTCAAGGTCAGCTAGAAATTGCGGAAAAGATCGGTAAGGCAAAATCAGATTATATTGCTGCTGAAGAAAAACCAGAATTATTAGATGAAATTGCTGGGCGGATTCGTGAACGTGTGCGTCAAATTATTATTGAAAAAACCGAGCGTGATGGACGTAAAGAAGCCCTAGAAGAAATCGAAACAGAGTTAGTGCTACACTACGATGAAGTCAACGCGACTATTGAAGATGAAGCCGCCAAGATTCCGATTCGTTTGGTAAAAGACTATATCAATGAAGTGGTGAAAGAGGAAGTTCGTCGCCGCATTATTGAGGATGGTATCCGTCCTGATGGGCGTGACTTAACAACCATTCGTCCGCTTTCTGCTGAAGTTGGTTTAATCCCGCGAGTACACGGTTCTGGGTTGTTTACACGTGGGCAAACACAAGTTTTGTCGATTGTTACATTAGGTACTCCGCGTGACTCACAAGAATTAGATGGACTTAGCCCAGACGACAACAAGCGATATTTGCATCATTATAACTTCCCACCCTATAGCACAGGGGAAGCGTATCCGCTGCGGGCACCAAAACGGCGTGAAATTGGACATGGCGCGCTAGCAGAGACAGCACTCCGTGCCATGATCCCTTCCGAAGAAGAATTCCCATATACCATTCGTGTTGTTAGTGAAGTGATGAGTTCTAACGGTAGCACTTCTATGGCAAGTGTATGCGGGAGTACTTTGGCATTGATGGATGCAGGGGTACCGATTCGGAATCCAGTAGCCGGCATTGCCATGGGGTTGATAAAAGAAGGGGATCAAGTCGCTGTATTGACGGACATCCAAGGCATGGAAGACCATATGGGTGATATGGACTTCAAAGTGGCGGGCACTCGTAATGGTATCACTGCCTTACAAATGGACATCAAAATTAAGGGTGTTTCGCGTGAAGTGATGTCACGTGCTTTGGCACAGGCGCGTCAGGCGCGTTTACAGATTTTAGATGTGATGCTAGAAACGATTTCTGAACCACGCTCTCATCTAAGTGAATATGCGCCACGTATGGAAACTATTAAGATTGACCAAGAGAAAATTGGTGCCGTCATTGGACCAGGCGGTAAGGTTGTACGCAGCATTCAAGAACGTACTGGTGTAAAGATTGAAATTGCTGAAGATGGCACTGTGTTTATTGCTGGGTCTGATGGTCCTTCTGTAGCGGTAGCAATTGAAGAAATTCGCAAGTTGACCGAAGAAGCACAAGTTGGGCGTATTTACACCGGGCGTGTAACACGCATCGAACCTTATGGGGTTTTTGTGGAGTTCTTGCCTGGGCAGGATGGCATGGTGCATATTTCACAATTATCGGATCGCCGTGTTGAGAAACCAGAAGATGAAGTCAAGATGAATGATGAAATCATGGTTATGGTGATTGGTATTGACGGTGGAAAAGTTCGGCTAAGTCGTCAAGCTGTTTTAGAGGGGTGGACGTTAGAAGAAGCGCGTGAAAGAGACCAGCGCGGTGGTGGCGGTGGTGATCGGCGTAGTAGTGGTGATCGTCGGGGTAACAAAGACCGGCGTGGTGGTCGAGATCGACGCAATACCAGAGATCGACGCTCATAAAATGACTAAAATCACCAAGGAGAAGCATACTAGATCAAAAGTGTGCTTCTTCTTTTTTATGCAGTTACTGTGTAAAATCGAGCCTAATGATAGTTTCAAAAGGCTGTTATCATGGTCAATCCACCGCCCATCACTTCTGCACGCTGGGGAGGACGCACAAAGCGCATTGTCGCACTAATTATGCTGGTGTTGACTGTTTTTGTGCTACTAAATCTCTGGGCAATTATTCCTCTGCTGGTTGTTGCTACGTTACTATCATATCTGCTTTATCCGCTGGTCAATTTTATTGAACAACGATTGTTGTTCTTTTTGCCGTTTCGTAGTCGTGTCTTGGCGGTGATATTAGCTTTTGTGATTATTATTGCTGTTGTTGTGAATATTTTCATTCTAATTGTCCCCGTTTTGGTGGATCAATTTGTTGAAGTGGGGCAAAATTTACCAGTTTTTCTGGCAGATTTTGAAATGCGCTTACAAGATTTCCTCAATCAGCCAATTATGTTCAACGGTCGTCCTGTTTTGGTTAATGGTGAACCAATTATCCCATTGGAGCGGATTCAAGATTTGATCGGTAGCCAGAACGGCTTATTTAACTTAGATGATTTTGATTTTATGCAGTTCTTACAATCGTTTGGCGGGTCTATTGGTGGATTAACTGGACCAGCATTTAATGTATTGGGTGGTGCTATTAATGCCGTCGTCAATATGACGTTTTTATTGGTTATCATGTTTTATTTAATGCGTGATGGTGAACGATTTGTTCAGCATACCATCAATATCATTCCTGAATCTTACCAGGGAGATGTACAGCGGTTGCTTTATGAGCTAGGTCGTGTGTGGAATGCCTATTTGCGCGGGCAGTTATTGCTATGTGTGGCTGTTGGTGTCGCAACATATGTTGCGGCGTTAGTGTTAGGGCTGCCGGCTGCCCCAGTTTTGGCAGTGATCGCTGGTATTTTTGAGTTTATTCCGAACTTAGGACCGTTTTTAGCGGCTGTTCCAGCAGTATTTATTGCACTTTTGTCACAATCAACAACATTTCCGTTTTTGTCTGGCTTGGGATTTGCACTGGCTGTGATACTGACTTGGACGCTTATCCAACAACTTGAAGCCATTTATCTTGTGCCGCGCGTGATGGGGGGGAGCCTGGATTTACATCCGGTAGTAGTGATTATTGCTGTGATTGCTGGGGCAAATGTCGCTGGAGCATTAGGGCTTATTCTTGCAGCACCAATGGTAGCATCAATGCGTGTATTTGCTGTATATATTTATGGCAAATTACTGGATGTTGATCCTTTCCCACCACCTAAGCCACAATCCGAAACACAACCGCTTATTATTAGGCTGTATCAGCGTGTTACTCGTATTCGTTTTGTTTATCCAATAAGGAGAAAAGAATCATGATGGATGATAATATTCCAACAGAAACGATTGCCGAAACTGAAAATTTTATGACTTGGATTTCAGAAGAACCAGATGGTGAGACCGTCTTTCATGTTGAACTGAGTACCATTACATTGCATTTTTTCCGTGAAGATTGGGAAGAATTTCTACAATTGATGAAAGAAACGCTCAAAAGTGTCAAATGATCTGATACAAGTAATTATTAAACATTTACCACCGAGTGCCTCCTCATTGCGCTTGCTAGATGTTAATGGTGAGGTGGGGAGGGCATTACTTAAACTAAGGGCAGATTTAGCAATAGAGGCGGTCAGTGGTCAGGCGAGCCAATGGCAAGTGGCTGATTCAAGCGTTGATGCCATTGTGGCTTGTAATTATGTCCTGAATGATGCGTTTTTAACGGTGGCACTACGATCACTAAGACCAGGTGGACGCTTGATTATTGCTAATTCGCGTGGAACAGTCACTGCGGAGATTGGTAGGCGGCTAGAAGCAACTGGTTATGTTCGGATTCTAGTTGAGGCGATTTTGGAAGATGGTATTTTGCTGAGAGGTGAAAAACCACATACAACCGCAGATACACTGTTGCGCATTCAACAAACTGCAGAATATGATGCTAACCAGCTAACGCTTCAACAGTATAAAGGGCGGTATATTCACCTACTGATTTGCCAAACTCCGAATAAACCCGTTTGGCGTTTAGAACCCGACGAGGTTATTCGATGGCAGGTGGTTGGTATTAGGCGGGGGAATCAAACAATGTTGTTAGCGTTTAGTAGTTTACCAAAAGCGGTTGCATTGATGCAGCCAGCCGTTTTAGCTGGCAAAATTGTCAATGTAAACAAAGTGGCAAAGTTTGATAAAGCGTTAAATTGGGAATTGCCTGTTCTTTTGAATCCAACATTAAACGATATTGAGCATGAACAAATTGTGTTGATCGACATTGATCCTGATTTGGCAGAACTGCCTGATGAATAAACTTCAGTTTTTGACATCGTCTCAGGGTGAGCAGCTGTTAACACGCTTATCTGATGAAGATTTATCTGATGCGAACACACTCAAACTCGTGACATTGCTCCGCAAAGAATACACTGTTGAGGAAATTCATGCTGCGCTTACGCTGTCTCGCTTGCGTCTGAAGGCAGTTAGCAAGTTTGGAGTGGACGCAGCGCGCATGTTTTTTACAGAAGATGCTTTACAACAGGCGAGCGATCCCCAGGTACGTGCTTATCGTGCTAGATTATTAGGTGATCATGTAATTGATATTTGTTGTGGTATTGGTGCGGATTCTTTGGCGTTTGCGGCGGCTGGTGCAAATGTTATTGGTATAGACCTTGATCCAATACGTTTGTATATGGCACAGTTGAACGCGATAGCTTTGAACCAAACGCATGTCAAATTTGTGCTAGCAGATGCCAGAACGAAGATTCTACGACGAGCAAAAGCGATTTTTTTTGATCCAGCGCGGCGTGATGCAATCGGCAAGCGGATTTATGATGTAAAAAACTATATTCCCCCTTTGGAGACTGTGAAAACTTTTGAGGCAGATCATATAGCTGTTAAGCTATCGCCTGGTGTAGATATGGCACAGCTTGCAGCATATGGCGGGCGTGTTGAATTTATCTCTGTGGATGGTGAATTAAAAGAGGCGATTTTATGGCTAGATGGCTATGTTGCACCGCCTGTTGCAACATTAATTAGTCATGGGCGTACTTATCATTGGCGAGAAGAAGCCATAAAAGCTGAACTGAGTGAACCGCGCCAATGGCTTGTTGAACCGGATGCGGCAGTGATCCGAGCAGGGTTAGTGACAAATGTGGCAGTTACTTTTAATGGATATTTATTAGATGAAACAATTGCTTATTTTACAGCAGATTCAAAACCGATTTCACCCTGGGTGCGTGCCTGGAAAATTTTAGATTGGATGCCTTTTAACCTTAAGCAACTACGTGCATATTTACGTGAGCAGGGCGTTGGGCACGTTACGGTTAAAAAACGCGGCTCACCACTGACCCCAGAAACCCTTATCCCACAACTGAAACTGAAAGGCGATGTATCCCGAACATTGGTGTTAACGCGCTATAAAAATCAACCAATTGTTATAATTTGTGCAGATTACACAGTGTAAATGCGTTATAATAGGACAAGTTGCAATAACAAAATAGGAGAAAATAAGAATGTTACCACCTTTTAAAAATGAGCCATTAACAGATTTTTCTGATCCTAAAAATCGAAGTGCTTTTCAAACGGCGTTGGATAAAGTTAAAAGTGAAATCGGGCAGACATATCCATTGGTGATTGGTGGTGAGCGGATTGAGTTAGAAGATACTTTTGCTTCAATTAATCCAGCACGCCCAGCAGAAGCATTGGGGTATTTTGCACGGGGTAATGCCTTACATGCTGATCAAGCGGTTGAACGAGCGACTGAGGCGTTTCAAACTTGGCGACATGTGCCTCCAGCAGAACGTGCGCGGTATCTATTGCGTGCAGCAGCAGAATTACGCCGTCGTAAGCATGAATTTAGTGCAGTGATGGTGTTAGAAGTCGGTAAAAGCTGGGTTGAGGCAGATGCTGATACGGCTGAAACAATTGACTTTTTGGAATATTATGCTCGTCAAATGATGCGTTTGGCGGATAGCTCTCATTTGCTTGTTCCATATCCACCTGAGCAGCTAGATTTACAATACATTCCGTTGGGCGTTGGTGTTGTAATACCCCCCTGGAATTTTCCGGCAGCTATTACAACGGGTATGACAAGTGCGGCATTGGTTGCCGGCAATACAGTTAATCTCAAACCTGCCAGTCAAAGCCCTTGGATCGCTTATAAAATTTGTGAACTATTTTGGGAAAGCGGTTTGCCAGATGGTGTTTTAAATTTTGTTACTGGCTCTGGCGCGGTGATTGGATCACGCATGGTAGAACATCCACATACTCGGTTTATTGCCTTTACTGGATCACGTGAAGTTGGTATTGAGATTTTTGAAAAAGCCTCTAAGGTGCATCCAGGGCAATTATGGTTAAAGCGAACTGTGTTAGAAATGGG
>RFHA01000132.1 GCA_003696565.1 Chloroflexota bacterium | reverse complement strand
TTATAGTAAAGTTCAACTACTCCTTGTCGTTCAGGGGCAACTACATCAGCAGTGAATGTTTGTGGGATAATCAGCACTGCATCATACTCCCCTTCCTCTACTAGCTCACGTGCTCTTTCAGGATTATCAAATCGTTCAGCATCAATCAATTCATCTAAATCAGGTGGGATATTGTCAATCAAAACTTGCTCAAAGGCTTGTTGTCCCCAATTGATGTTACGATTGTTGCCGTTTTGATCTTGCACTTGGAGTGTTTCATCTTGGTTGACAATGAGCAACTGTGCTGTATCAAGATCAATAGCATTATCTCCTTCACCAAAGGCAAGACCGATGATCAAGCTCAGCGCCACTGGGGCAAGAAGCATCAATACCAATGCGCCAATATCTGTGTAAGTTACATAGAGATTTACGCCTGCAATCGTTCTTATCTTTCCAAACATCGGAGAATATCCTTAATCTCTCAAAGCACGGCCAGTAAGGTGGAGGAAAACAGCTTCTAGGTTAGGTTCTTCAACTTCTATTGAACGAATACTTAGGCCCATTTCGCTAATGATGTTTAGAATAGAAGGAATGATTTCATGCTCTTTGTCTGAAATCACTCGTATGGTTTCATCTTGAGCAATGACATCGTGAACGCCTTGAATAGCGCGAATGCTATCAATTAACTTTTCTGGCGGGCTAAAAATATGAAAAACAACAGCGCTTTTTTCGCCGACTTGTTTAGTGAGCTCAGGTATTGTGCCTAAGGCAATAATTTGCCCATGATCGATAATTCCTACACGATCTGATAGTTCCTGTGCCTCTTCCATATAATGAGTTGTATAAAGTACTGTCATGCCTTCTGAATTCAGCAGTTTAACAGTATCAAGAATTTTACGGCGACTTTGAGGATCAATGCCTACGGTGGGTTCATCTAAGAAGACCATTTTAGGGTTATGCATTAACCCCACACCGATATTGACACGGCGTTTCATTCCGCCGGAATATTTTTCAATGCGTTCATTAGCTCGATCTGTAAGATCGATGAATTCTAAAATTTCATCAGCTTTCTTGCGCAGCGCTTTACCACTTAGCCCATACATGCGTCCAAAAAATTCAAGGTTTTGGCGTGCTGTCAATGTAGGGTAAAGTGCAATTTCTTGAGGTACAACGCCAATTTGCTCCTTCACGGCTAAGGGCTGTTTTCTTACGCTATAGCCGTTAATGATCACATCACCTTCTGTGGGAGAGAGTAAAGTGCTCATGATGCTAATTGTTGTTGTCTTGCCTGCTCCATTGGGCCCCAATAGGCTGAAAATTTCACCCTGCATAATCTCAAAGTTTATCCCTTCTTTGGGCCCCACCGCGTAAGGCGCATTTCCGTTTTTGCCATAACGCTTGCGTAAGTTACGTACTTCTACAAAGGCATTACCCATTGTCTTCATCTCCTGTGATATGTTTCTCGAATTGCTCAAGAACTTCATCACACCACTCAATGGTCATTTGGACATATTTTTTTCCTAGTAGTAAGGTTAGGTGTTGATAAAAACCGTCCTCCCAACCACATTCTATGAGTTCTGTGAGCATAGATTCGATTTGCTCATAATGTGTGCCTATTTCAGTGAACTTCTGACGATAATCTAGAATTTGCTGGCGGAAACGTTCTGGCGGTGTATGTCGGGCGAAGAAAATTTGTAGCAAAGCTGGATTTCTCACTGTTTCCAAGATCAAATCTTGTTGAACCCATTCGCGTAAGTCAGCAATGCCTTGTTCTGTGATGGTATAGATTTTTCTGCCACGACTACTAGACGGATCAGGGATTGAATTCACAAGTTCGTTGGATTCAAGACGATCAAGTGTACGATATATCTGCGATAGATCAGCCTCCCAAATATTATTTACACTTTCAGTAAAACGCTGTTTAATGTCATAGCCAGACATTGTGCCGAAGCTATCAAGTAATCCTAGGATTGCGTATTGTAAAGACATGTATGACTCCTCATATATGCAATTGCATACATAATATATCATATATGAAAAAGCATATATGTTAAGATTTTGTCAAGAAAATAATAAAAGCTGGTATCATTCTTGATTAGTTGTTCATTTTGGGGGATAGTTGACATAAGGAAGCCTTTTGTTTTAGCTATTATTTCGTAACTCAGCTTTTAACAAATAGGCTTTCTT
>RFHA01000131.1 GCA_003696565.1 Chloroflexota bacterium | reverse complement strand
GTTTGGGGATAAAAATATGGCAAAGAGCAATCGCGAACGTGTTGGCGACGTGATGGATGCCCTAAGAGCAGGCTTGGGGCCATTTATATTACGCGAATATAAATATGTTTATCGTGCTGCTGACTACTTACAGCAAATTGAGGCTGCGCTTAGTTCAAAATCGTATACACTCCCCCCATTACGTACAGAAGAAGATGCGCTGTACGAAATTGATGTGCAGGGGTGGTTGCAACTGATGATATATAATTGGCGTGAGGTGTTTAGTCAAAAGCTCGGCCATGTTCAGCGCAGCTATGTCAGCGAACTTTTGAATGCGCGCAATGATTATGCTCACCAGCGCCCCTTTTTGACTGAAGATGCTGCGCGCGTTGCGGATACGGCAGAACGTCTTTTGGCAGATGTGGGAGCAACCGAAGAGGCGAATATATGCCGCAATATCAGAGATGAACTTCGCCGTCTTGTGTTTGATGCTCAAGCCAAAAAGTCCGTCAAAGCTCAAAAATCTTCCCCAAAATCCTCTACTGAAACGATCACTACGCTGGAAGGGCTTAAACCTTGGCGTTTGGTCGTGCGCCCACACCCAGACGTAGAGGGAAATCGTTACATTCAAGCCGAATTTGCTGCTGACTTGGCCGCAGTAGTGCGGGGTACTGCGAGCCTAGAATATAGTGATCCTAAAGAATTTTTCCGCCGCACATATCTCACTGAAGGGCTGCTCAATTTGTTAGTAACGGGCGCAAAACGCTTGTCAGGACAAGGCGGCGATCCAGTTGTCCAACTTCAGACTAACTTCGGTGGTGGCAAAACGCATAGCATGTTGGCCATGTATCATTTATTTAGCGGGGCTATCGGCTTCAGTGAAATTCCTAATGGTGAGAAGATTCTTGAGCGCGTGGGAAATATTGACGATCGTATTGAGGCGCGTCGAGCAGTTATTGTTGGCACAGACTTTAGCGCTACATCGCCGCGCACACATGCTGAATGTAAAACGCATACACTATGGGGGGAGCTTGCCTATCAGCTCGGCGGCATTGATGCATATCGCCTTGTCGAAACCGCTGATCAAAGTGGTGTCAGTCCCGGAGCAGAGACCCTGCTCAAAATATTAGAGCAATTTGGCCCTGCCTTGATCATCATCGATGAACTTGTGGCTTATGCGCGTAATTTGTACAACATCCCAGACAGGCTGCCTGCTGGTTCGTTTGAAACCATTATGACCTTCATGCAATCATTAACTGAGGCGGTCAAGCGTTCTAGTGATTCTATTATGCTCATCTCAATGCCAGCCAGTGATATTGAAATTGGCGGCGAAGGCGGAAAGATAGTGCTAGAAACCCTTGAGAACATTGTGGGACGTATAGAGTCTATTTGGAAACCCGTCACAGCCGTCGAGAGTTTTGAAATTGTGCGGCGGCGCTTATTTTCCGATCAAGTCGATTATGCTGCGCGCGATGCAGTTATCAATGCTTTTTTTGAGCTGTACCGTGATAACAAAAATGAATTTCCTTTAGGGGTTTCTGAAGAAGAATATCGCCAGCGCATGAGTAATATGTATCCTATTCACCCAGAACTATTTGCGCGCTTGTATGAAGACTGGTCAACGCTGGATCGCTTTCAACGTACACGTGGCGTGTTGCGCCTTATGGCGGCGGTCATTCATCACTTGTGGGAAGAAGAAGACCAGTCGTTGATGATCATGCCGAGCTCTATTCCGCTCTCAGCGGGCACTGTGCGCAATGAAGTTTTGCGTTATCTTCCTGAAGGCTGGCCTGCTATCATCGATAGCGATATAGATGGTGAAGATTCTAGACCTTATAAATTGGATCAAGAGAACCCCAATCTGCAAAAATATAGGGCGTGCCAACGTGTTGCGCGCACAATTTTCATGGGGAGCGCACCCGCCACAGGAATTTCTGGGCGTGGCCTTGAAACAGGGCGCATTCGATTGGGGACTGTTCAACCCGGTGAGCCAATTGCTATTTTTAATGATGCATTAGGTCGTATGACAAATCAGTTGAACTATCTTTATAATGATGGCAGCCGTTATTGGTATGACACACGCCCCACTGTAAATCGTATAGCACAAGAACGTGCCCAAAACATGGCCGTTGATTTGGTCTATGGGGAAGCGATTCGTCGTTTGCGCGCTGTGCGCTATCGGGGCGATGTCTTCGCAGCGGTTCATATTGCACCACAAAGCTCTGGCGATGTTCCTGATATTCCAGAGGCGCGAGTGGTCGTGTTGCCTCCGGAATATGTACATCGCCGCACACAAAGCGATAACACCAAAGCGATAGAAGCAGCGCGTGATATTTTGGAAAATCGTGGCAATATGCAACGCCTCTATCGCAACATGTTGGTCTTCATTGCCCCAGATGCTAGCAAAGCTGAAGCATGGGAACAGTCTATTCGGGAATATTTGGCATGGAAATCTATTGATGATGAAAAAGAAGCTCTAAATTTGGATGCTCATCAACAAAGACAAGTTGCAGATAATCTAAAACGCAATAACGAAACAGTGGAGTTGCGTTTGCAGGAGGCATATTCTTGGCTTATCGTACCCAAGCAAAGGCGATCCGTAGAGAATGGAACTGTTGATCCCATTGAATACGAATCGCATTCTATTTCGGGGGATGCAAATTTCCTTGATCGAGTCGCTACACGTGTGCGACAAGACCATTTGATCTTGCAGTTGTCGCCGGATGTTTTGCTGCAAGAGATAGGCGATCTTTTATGGAAGGATGGCCCCCATATTTCTATCAAAAGGTTATGGGACTATTTGGCGAGTTATTGCTATTTGCCTCGCCTTAAGAATCAGGATGTTTTTCTCAAGACCGTACGAGATGGTGCAACTCGTCCAGACCCTGCGTTTGGTTATGCAACAATGTTTACCAACGGAGCATATAAAGGTTTGGTCTTTGGCCAACCAAGCAGCGAGATCTACTTGGATGAACATGCTGTTCTTGTGCACCCAGAGGAGGCAAAGAAGTATTTAGAGAAGGTGCGTCCTGCTGACTTAGAGCAACTTCAAGCTCGTGCAGCAGCTTCAGAAGCTACAGCATCCTCTCGTGTCGTTGAAGTAGCAAAACCTCGTCTAGTGACAAAGTATTATGGTTCTGTAGAACTGAATCCACAACGGATAAACCGTGAAATTAGCCTTATCGTGGAAGAGATTATTGAACGCTTGACACAGTTGCCCGACACAGAAGTAAAAGTTACTTTATATATTGAAGCTCAGAAACCGGATGGCTTTGACGAAGCAATGGTACGCACAATCAAAGAAAACAGTCGTACTCTCAAATTTAGCACATATGACTTGGAATAGCTGTGTGAGCACAATTTTATGACAATATCGGAAAACAGATCATCTAAGCGGGTGTATGCGTTAGTATTGAAGTTGATCGCGGGGCGCGATTTTTATGCGAAGGATTATAGTC
>RFHA01000014.1 GCA_003696565.1 Chloroflexota bacterium | reverse complement strand
GTATGTTGTAAAATTGGGCTGCGCCGCATCCGAGATGCAACCATCGGTCCGCTGATATGATCTGGCATCCGAATATCCAACAAGGCTAGTTCTGGAATTTCACCTGTATAACGTCCGGCATCTACCTCACGAATCCACTCAGCAGCATCTTCACCAGAGCCAAACGCCACCCCGCCAATTCCCATAATGTCATACATTGCCAGAATCATCTCGTACAAATCTGGCTCATCTTCTAATAGCATCCATGTGGGCATCGTACTTATCCTTGATATGCAATCTATCGGCGTTGTGAAATCAATTTACGCAAGAGTTTTTCAAACTCATGCAGTTCAGGCAGCGGCTTATAGATCAAATAATCTGCGCCAGAATACGCCATTATTTCGCTTTCTTGTTCAGGAGACATTTTATAGGCGGTCATCATCACAATCGCCGTATGACGCATCAAATGACTCTGCCGGATACGCGCGCTAACCGTTTCTCCATTCACCTTCCCAGGCAAACGAATATCTAATAACACCAGTTCCGGGATTTCCTGGGCATATTGTCCGTTATCAACTGCTTCAATCCATTCCATTGCTTCTTCACCAGTCGTAAAGGCAACGCCTTCCACACCCAGCGTATCGTACATTGCCAAGACCATTTCATATAAATCGGGTTCGTCCTCAACAACCATCCAAGTTGTCATGCTTCATCCTTATGATTGTTTAGCCATACCATGCGGTATTCTACCACCCTTCACAATTGTATAAAAGAATTGTATCTTTGTGTTACAACAGCAAAATATTGCTGGAGGTTTTAGTGTATGTATGTTAAACGAGATTACCACCGCCCTTTCTTTCATGATAAGCGGCGGGGGGTGATGAATATCTGGATATTGTTTGGATTTGGCTTAATGTTAGGGGCGTTCGCCGTCCTGTTTACCCTGTATTTTAACCAACTTCAACTTGCTGCGCTGGAAGCAATCGGCATGGCACCAACGCCTACTCCACCGTCACAAACTTATGC
>RFHA01000130.1 GCA_003696565.1 Chloroflexota bacterium | reverse complement strand
TTCAACGTAAGGAGAACGTGAAATGACACTACAAACTTTATCTCAACCCGTACCCGCACAAAGAAACAAGGGAAAACTGTTTTCTTTGTTCATCGTATCCATCCTGCTGCTCATTGGCCTTAGCCTGGCAGTAATTCAGCCTGCATTTGCAGCCGCAGGGAGTTGGACAACCAACGGGCCAGCCAATACAGCAGTCTGGTCGATAGTAATCGATCCTACAAACACCAGCATTGTTTACGCTGGAACAAGTGATGGCATATACAAAAGCACCGACGGTGGAAATTCATGGGTGGGAACATCTGCATCAGGATTCTTCACACCTAATCCGGTTTATTTAGCAATAGATCCATTCACCCCAACAACGCTTTATGCCTCCTTTGCCGGGAGTGCCACATTAAGTGGACTTTACAAAAGTACAGATGGTGGCCTTAATTGGAGTCCAATGACGAACCCCGTAGCGTCCCAGTTTATGCGAGCAATTACAGTTGACCCCACCAATCCGAACATTCTTTACGCCGGTATTGTTGGTGGTTCAACAATTTTCAAAAGCACTGATGGCGGTGCCTCTTGGGTTTCTGCTTATCCAGGTTGGAGCTATATTGGCGAAGTAATTGTTGTCGATCCAGCCAACCCTGCCACAGTATATGTTGGTGGTGGCGGATTTGACCCGCGTATGCACAAAAGCACCGATGGCGGCGCAACCTGGACAGATATCTCTGCCGGGTTAACTGGTGTTAGCGTTCGTTCAATTGCCATTGACCCAAATGACTCAAATACACTTTATGTAGGGGTTAATGGAACCAGCGGCAATATATTCAAGAGTACCGATGGCGGCGCGACCTGGAGTGCATTATTAAGCGCCACAGATACGTATCCAGTCGTTATTGATCCGAATGATTCCAACCATCTTTATGCTGGCACATTTGGCAGTGGTGTATTGGAAAGTACTGATGGCGGTGCAACCTGGAATACCATGAATGATGGCTTAACTGACCTGATTATTACTTCCTTTGCCATTGACCCATCTAATCCAAACAATCTATTTGCAGGTTCATGGACCTCTGGCGTATTTATCCTTTCTGCTGGCTCCGCAGATAGTGACGGGGATGGCGTGGCTGATGATGTGGATAACTGCCCCAATACAGCAAATGCCGACCAGGCAGATTACGACGGCGATGGTATGGGCGATGCCTGTGACAGCGATGATGACAATGACGGTGTGGCT
>RFHA01000129.1 GCA_003696565.1 Chloroflexota bacterium | reverse complement strand
TTCACGGGTGACACCACGCAGCAGAATACCAGCATTATCGCCTGCTTCTGCCTGATCCAGTTCCTTGTGGAACATTTCGATACCGGTCACCACAGTCTTGAGGGTTTCATCACGCAGCCCGATGATTTCAATTTCATCACCCTTCTTCAGGGTGCCGCGTTCCACACGCCCGGTCACCACGGTACCACGCCCCTTGATGGAGAAAACGTCTTCCACCGGCATGAGGAATGGCTTATCGGTTTCACGGGTTGGTGTGGGGATCCATTCATCCACTGCTTCCATCAACTTCAGGATTGGTGCATATTCTGGTGCGGATGGATCAGTGCTATCTGATTCAGTAGCAGCCAATGCAGAGCCGCGGATGATGGGGGTTTCGCCAGAGAAGCCGTAGCTTTCCAGCAGTTCCAACAATTCCATTTCCACCAGTTCCAACAGTTCCTCATCGTCCATTTGATCAACTTTGTTGAGGAACACCACCATGGCGGGCACTTCCACCTGGCGTGCCAACAGCACGTGTTCACGGGTCTGTGGCATGGGACCATCAGGCGCGCTCACCACCAGGATTGCACCGTCCATCTGGGCAGCACCGGTGATCATGTTCTTGATGTAGTCGCGGTGACCTGGGCAGTCCACGTGTGCATAGTGACGGTTGTCGGTTTCATATTCCACATGACGGATATTGATGGTAATACCACGAGCCTTTTCTTCTGGCGCGTTATCAATATCTTCATAGTTCATCTTTTGTGCTTTACCATACAGACCCAGCACCTTTGTAATGGCAGCGGTCAGCGTGGTCTTGCCATGGTCAACGTGACCAATTGTACCGATGTTTACATGGGGTTTGCTACGGTCGAATTTTCCTTTAGCCATTGTTCATTCAGTCCTTTATCTCAACTTTCACACGATTTAAGGGTTTATACCAACGCCGGAGGGGTGCGGGTTAGCGCGCCCCTTTCTTAACCTCTTCGGCAATACTATCCGGCGCAATCGTATACTTATCAAATACCATTGTAAAGTTACCACGTCCCTGGGTAATATTCCGCAAATGCGTGGCATAACCAAACATTTCACCAAGCGGCACCTGTGCAGTGATAGTGCTGACACCAACACCACGCGGTTGCATCCCCTGGATGATGCCACGACGAGATGAAAGATCACCTACAACCGCCCCGGTATAATCATCCGGCACAACCACCTCAACCTTCATGGATGGTTCCAAAATTGCTGGACCAGCCTTTGGCACAGCTTCCTTCAGTGCCATTGAACCAGCGATCTTAAACGCAATTTCGCTGGAGTCAACTTCATGATAGCTACCATCTACCAGGCGTGCCTTCACATTTACCACTGGATACCCAGCGATAACACCCGCCTGCATCGCTTCACGAATACCGTTTTCCGTCGGACGGATAAATTCACGCGGGATCGCCCCACCCTTAATTTCATCAACAAACAACAATTCATTGTCGCCAGCGCGTTTTTTGTTATCTTGTTGCTTGAGGAGTTCGCGATCTTCATCGGTCATCGGTTCAAATTCCAGCACCACGCGCGCGTATTGACCAGACCCACCCGTTTGCCGCTTAAAAATAACATCGACACGGGTTGAGCGTGTGATGGTTTCACGATAAGCAACACGTGGACGACCAACGGTTGCCTCTACGCCATATTCACGCATCATGCGATCAACCAACACCTCAAGGTGTAGCTCACCCATCCCTTTGATCTTGGTCTGTCCAAGCTGATCATCAACTTCCACTTTGAAGGTTGGGTCTTCTTCTGCTAATTTGCGCAGTGCCACACCCATTTTATCTTGATCAGCCTTACTGTTTGGTTCAACAGCGACTTCAATCACTGGTTCTGGGAAGGTAATGTTTTCCAGAACAATCGGTGCTTCTGGTGCTGCTAAGGTTTCCCCGGTAAAGGTTTCTTTTAAACCGATAATCGCAGCAATGTCACCGGCACGGACTTCATCCACATCTTCACGACGATCCGCAAACATGCGCACAATACGCCCAATCCGTTCACGTTTACCCTGTGTGGTGTTCTGGACAGTTGTACCGGAACGCAACACACCGGAGTAAACACGAGTGAATGCCAAGCGACCATATGGATCAGAAACAATCTTAAAGACCAAAGCCGCTAGGGGTTCATCATCACTAGCGTGGCGAACCAGCTCTTCACCGGTTTTGGGGTCTTCTCCAACAACTGGCGGAATATCCAACGGAGATGGGAGTAAATCTACCACACGGTCAAGCATCATCTGAACACCTTTGTTCTTTAATGCAGAGCCGCATAGCACGGGTTGAATCTTGCCAGCAATGGTTGCAGCACGCAGCGCGCCCATTAATTCCTCATCGGTAATTTCTTCTTCCATGAGGTACTTTTCTGTCAAGTATTCATCATTTTCGATGATTAACTCAATCATTTCGGCGCGTTCGGTTTCGGCTGCTTCACGATGACTTTCTGGGATGGGATGACGCTCAATAGCTGTTCCCAGGTCATCGCCATAGGTCACTAGTTCCATCTTCAGCAGGTCAATGATGCCAGCGAATTCATCGCCTTCCCCATAAGGAATTTGAATTTTAACCGGGTTGCCATTGACACGCTCTTTAATCATATCCACGCAGCGTTGGAAGTTTGCGCCAGTACGATCCATCTTGTTGACGAAGCAAATACGTGGAACTTTGTATTGATCTGCCTGCCGCCAAACTGTTTCGGACTGTGGCTCAACACCAGCCACGCCATCAAACACCACCACACCACCATCCAACACACGCAAACTACGCTGAACTTCGGCTGTAAAGTCCACGTGCCCCGGTGTGTCAATGATGTTGATTTGGTGCCCTGCCCATGATGCCGTTACTGCTGCCGATGTAATGGTGATACCGCGTTCGCGTTCTTGTTCCATATAATCGGTTGTGGCTGCACCATCGTGTACTTCACCAATCCGGTGAACCATACCGGTGTAGTACAAAATACGTTCAGTTGTTGTGGTTTTACCGGCATCAATATGGGCAATGATACCGATATTACGCACTTTGCTTAGGTCAAATTTGTTGGTCTTTTTTGCCATTGGTTTTACTGGTTTTCCTCGTGTGATCTTTGGAATGGTCGGTCATTTAGCGGAAGTGTGCAAATGCCCGGTTCGCTTCTGCCATCCGATGGGTATCATCCTTCTTCTTGACGGATGCACCTTGCCCCTCGGCGGCGTCCATTAATTCAGCTGCCAGTTTATTAGACATCCCACGTCCGCCACGTGTGCGGGCATTCTGTAAAATCCAGCGCATAGCCAACGGGATGCCACGCCGATCACGGTCAACTTCAATCGGCACCTGATAGGTTGACCCACCCACACGACGAGGCTTAACCTCAACCGACGGGGTGACATTACGTAACGCCTGTTCAAAGACTTCCAACGGGTTCTTTTTGGTGCGTTCTTCAATAATATCAAATGCTTGATACATAATCCGTTGGGCTGTACTTTTCTTACCGCCGTACATCATGCGGTTGATGAACATCGCCACATGCACACTGTTGTATTTGTTGTCCGGCGGAATCTGACGCTTAGGTGGACTTTTTCTTCTTGGCATGAACTCTAACCTCTATTTAATTCTTAGGACGCTTGGTACCGTATTTACTACGACCTTGTTTGCGCTTGTTCACACCGTCGGCATCAAGCGTGCCACGAACAATGTGATAACGCACACCGGGTAAGTCCTTCACACGACCACCACGCACCAAAACAACACTGTGTTCTTGCAGGCTGTGACCTTCCCCTGGGATATAAGCTGTCACTTCAATCCCATTGGTTAGGCGGACACGCGCCACCTTACGCAAAGCGGAATTGGGCTTCTTTGGGGTCATGGTCCTGACTTGTGTACACACACCGCGTTTAGCCGGTGCGCCCTTTGGACGACGAGTACGCTTTTGGGTGTAAGCGTTGAGAGTGTACTGAAGCGCAGGCGCTTTAGTCTTCTTCTTCTTTGTCTTGCGACCCTTGCGTACCAACTGGTTGATGGTAGGCATAAAACTCTCCAAAATAACTCACCTGTTTTTAGGCACGAAAACAGGCGTAAATAAACCTATATACGCCTGTATATTGCTTGCCCAACGGCGAGCCACCTGCAAGATTGCAAAGCGCTTTCGCCATTACTTCATCAATTCAATACAGCATTGCCTCAATATGAGGATGTGTACTGCGGTTTATTGGTGTGTTATACTATCATTCCATAGCGTAACTGTCAAGGGATGCAATAGCTAAATTGCCTAAAAAATTTTATGCTATTTATCCTGTGTGGTCAAAATTTTGCTAAAGCTACGCACCAACTCATCAATTCCAATCGGTTTGGTCAAAAAAACATCCGCACCGGCTTCCATCGCCTGCCCCATCTGATAGCCGCCGGTTGTCCCACTGACGACAATAATCGGTGATGTTTTATGCTGAGCATGGCTGCGAATATAGCTCACTAATTCTAACCCGCTACGGTCTTCTAACATAATTTCAGTTAAGGTTGCAAATGGCTGGATTTCATCAAACAGCATGATGGCTTTTGTGACGTTATCCGCCCAACTGGTAACAAACCCAGCTTGATCCAACACCGACCCTAAAGCGTTTGCCACATGATGATCGCCTTCCACAATCAGCACTTTTTGCCCGTTACCAACTTTGGGAATCACCACTTCATGAAAAGCGGTATCGTATTTTTCATGGCTGCTGGGTGTAATCACAAAAAAAACTTGAAATTTTAATTTGCCGAAAGCAAGTGTATCGCCATGCCTTAAACGATAATCTTTATCTGGCTCTAACCGCCCATCATTAATAAATGTCCCATTGGAACTATGTAAATCTCGCACAGTGACTCGGCTGTTACGAGCATAAATCATGGCGTGTTTACGAGAAACACCCAGATCATAAGCATGATACGGCTCTAAATCAATATCCGGCTTGCTAGTCGATTGATCGCCACGCCCAATGACCATTGACTCACGCACTTGAACTTGAAGAACGGAAGCCGTACCAACAATGCGCAGCTCCATCACCCAGGGGATGGCATAATCCAAAGGACCCGTTCCACTCACTGGCGGGACATAATCAACACTCTCTAAATCAAAGCGTCGTGTATGTTTGATTTTGCGTTGCTCATTACTCAAAACAAATTACCCCAAATCATTCACTGCCGATGTAAATGTATCCATATCATACTTCAGTTTTAAGCACATATGGTTGAAAATGTTAAAAACCCCGGACAAATTGCCCAGGGTTTTTTGATCACATCCACAAAAATTATGAGCTTATTTCTTACCGCGATACAATTCCCGAACGATAATATTCCGTTGAATTTCACTCGTTCCTTCATAAATTTGGAAAATTTTAACATCACGCAGCAGTTTTTCCACTGGGTATTCTTTCATATAACCGTACCCACCAAAAATCTGTACAGCATCAACTGCTGCTTTGGTTGCCATATCTGCGGCAAACGCCTTAGCAAACGCCGGGAACATTGGGTTGTTGATGCCGTTATCCACCGCCCAGGCAGCTTGCCAAACCAACAAGCGCGAGGCTTCATAATTGATCGCCATATCCGCCAATTTATGACCGATCGCCTGATGTTGCGCAATAGGCACACCAAATGCTTCGCGTTCACCAGCATATTTGGTGGCTTCCTCTAAAGCGCGCCGTTGTAACCCCACTGCACCAGCAGCTACACCGGGACGGCTGTGATCAAACACACTCATCGCCAAATAGAAGCCCTGCCCTAATTGACCAATCATGTTTTCTTCTGGCACTTCTACGTTTTCAAACACGATTTCCGCAGTATCAGAAGCACGTTGCCCAATTTTATCGAACTTCTTCCCTACACTAACACCTGGCGTGTTACGATCCACAACAAAGCATGTTAAACCACGATGTCCAGCAGAAGGGTCTGTCTTGGCAAAGACTGTAAAGAAATGGGCATGAGAAGCATTGGTAATAAACGTCTTGCTCCCATTGATAACCCACTTGGCACCTTTCTTTTCTGCACGGGTCTCCATACCAACCACGTTTGAGCCAGCTGCCGCTTCCGTTACCCCGTAGGATACAAATTCCCGATTTCCCATCAGGCGATCGCCTAACCAATATTCTTTTTGTTTTTCATTCCCAGCAAGGATAATTGGCAAAGCACCTAAGTTATTTGTGCTGATGCTGGTGCTGATCCCAGAGCAGCCATAGGCGAGTTCCTCACCAACTAAACACTCTTCTAAAATTGAGGCACCAACTCCACCATAAGCCTCTGGAATGTTCATATTGACCAAACCAAGATCAAACGCTTTATCAAAAATTTCTTTTGGGAATTTTGCTTCGCGGTCATGCTCTTCTGCAACGGGGATAATCTCCTCACGTGTAAAATCCCGCGCCATTTTTTGGAGCATCTGCTGCTCTTCTGTCAAAGCAAAGCTAACACCTATATTTAAATCTTTTGCTGCCTGAACCATAATTTAACGACTCCATTTTATTTTGTAATTTAACGTTCATTTGATTATAACACTAATTGTCAAGCATCTGCAAAAAATTAAAAAGGCACTTATTTTTCTGTGCCTTTTTAATAAATTCCACTCAATGTTTTTTTATTTTGATAGCTGAGCTATCATCTGCTGCCCCGCCGCCAAACCAGAAAGCACAGCCCCTTCTACACGCGGACCACCAAAAGCATCACCAGCAAAGATCAACGGTGGGGAGTAATCCGCTACCATACATCTTTCATGATATGTGACTAACGGGCGCGAATAACGCCACCGTTTCAATTGTGCCTCTTTGAATTCAACATCTTGATCAACATATAGCATTAAATCCGTTTTAAGCGCATTGAGGATGCGATACTCCGGCGCGTTCCACATTTGCCGGCTATATTGTTCCCCTGCCTGAACGGTGATTAACGTTGCCTCTGGCGAAATGCCTTTCTGTTGGTTATCCGCAATCCACACAATATTAGAGTTACGTCTCTGCACTGCGCCCGGTTGTGGCAATGTCACCCGTCCTTCAATCCAGAATAAACCACATAAGCACATCGCATAAGTAATCTTGGCAAGTTCTATGAAATCCGGTTCGGATAAGAATGTCGCCCCAGCATCCATTAAATCTAGTGACTGTGGCACAGGTGAGGTTAAAATAAGCCCCTGGCTAGTATAAAGATCACCATTATCATCCTGCACAATCCATCCTTGTTCATCCCCGGTTACAGAGACTAGGTAAGTGTCTGTTTGCACATTTTTAAGCGAGGCAGCCAAATGCTTAGGGAGTTTGTTCATCCCTCCATGCACCGCATAACGTGGATGCCCATCTTGTGGTTCAGGCACTAAGCTACCATCACTAAAACCCATCGACCAAACATAGACGATATTTTCATCAATCCAGCGGTCAACATATTGCTGAAAAACGGGTTCACGTGCTGTAAAAAACTGTGCGCCATGATCCGCAACGCCGTGCCCAATACGGCGCGTTGCCATCCTCCCCCCCACACTTTTTGCTTTATCCAACACTAACACAGAATAACCAGCATCTTCCAGGACATGTGCCGCCATCAAGCCAGACATGCCTGCCCCTACAATAATCACATCAGCACTCGCGTTATTGTTCATCAGAATTACGACAAAACCATCGTATGAACCGATGGCAAAAGTCGCTTCTCCTTTCTTTTGATTTTTAAAAACAAATCGCGTAGGTTAACCGCCAAAGATATAAAATATATCTTTGTGAATTCCAAAAGCAGTGTATCGAATGATTATTACTATCCTACTCACCATATTTAATCAACTATTATAACTATAACGCAAAACTATATACAGATTAAGCAAAATTTGTTATAATTTAAACAAATGGGAGTGATTTTGGCTTCGACACGGGAGGCTGAGGTCACATTGCAAGCCGCAGAGTCTGGCTGCGTTAACAACAGGCTAGCACTATAGGTGCCAACAATAACCAACCGGCTTACGCTTACGCCGCCTAATTCCGGCGTAGCCTAAGTCGCTAGACCTGCGAGTGTCTAGCCGTCTGCCCCATCCGTCACTATCCGGGTGGTTTGGCGGGCGTCATAAAAGATAGTGTGCAGCCTTGCCTACGCCGATAAAGCTTGGCGAAGAGACCATCGGCTAGCAGTTGGCGTACCGTGTTGATTGGGGCTACCAACTGCGAAATCCTAACAATCAACTAAGCTTGTAGACGTGTGGCATCGAATCTCGTGGACCCCGGTTCGAACCCGGGCACTTCCACACCAGACCTTACCCAACTTGAGGTAAGGTCATTCTATTTCACAAACTCACAAGACGACTCAATTATGCTGCGATATATCCCCATTGTTTTTTTATTAATTTTAGGCGCATGCGCTGCCCCAGGCACGCAGCAGCAAACCCTGGTTGCACACCAAACATTTGTAGCCACAGAACAAGAGCGCATTGCCCAGGTTGGCACCGTTGAATATGAGCGATTACTCGTCACACTCGAATATTCTCAAACACAGGTTGCCCGTGCCCTTAACCAACAAAACGCCATGATTTCGACATTAGAGGCACGCGGGTTTGTCGTCAACATTTTACCCGTGCAAGCTGCAGCACCCACACCTACTCCGCCCCTAACCACCACCACACCAAATGATGAAGCCCAACCAACCGCCACTCCCCAATTGGTTATTACACCTTTTTTTACACCTCAGCCAGCACAACCCACTATCACCAATGCTGATGTTCCGTCTAGTCCTTTGTCTGACTTTGTTATGGCAAGCAGTGTTGGGGCGGACGATTGTGCCCAATCCATTACCAATCAATTTAGTCCTCAAACGGCTGAAATTTATGTCGTTGCACGGGCACACAACACCCGCGCCGGCACGCAGTTCCTTTCACGCTGGTTTAATCAAGATACGGGTGAAGAACTCGCTGCTTTTGATTTTACGCCCGATTTTGCAATTGACGATGCCTGCATTTGGTTTTATGCCACAGCGGATGATTTCCCTTTCAACGCGGGTAATTATGCCGTTGTATTAGAAGTCAATGGGCAACCCGTAAGTGATCCAATTCCGTTTGTTATCACCGCTCCATAAGTCCATCTAATTCGGTAGTATGCTTTCAGGTCATCCTCTGATATATTTAACCTATGTAGAAGATTGTTTTACTAAAGGTTAAATATGATGATGTTCCATAGTGGTGGTTGGTTTAACTACATGCGTAGCGATACACAAAAACCGCATGTCAGTTGGTCATTGATCAAACGTGTATTACACTATGCTCGCCCCTACCGCCGCCTGATTATCTTGCTACTATTTACAATCTTACTCACAACTGGTTTAGGGTTAATTACCCCGTTGATTTTCCGTGATCTGATTGATTACACCCTGCCGAATCGAGACACAAACCGCCTCAATTTACTGGCACTCGGTTTAATTCTGATCCCAATTGTTAGCGGGGGTATACGAGTTTATCAACGCTATCTCAATGCAACCATTGGTGAAGGGGTCATTTATGATCTGCGTGTCGCGCTATATGATCACTTGCAAAAGATGTCCCTGCGCTTTTTTACCAACACCAAAACTGGAGAATTGATGAGCCGCCTTAACAATGATGTGGTGGATGCCCAACGCGCCATCAGTAACACCATTGTTGAAATCATCACAAATTTTATTACCGTGATCGCCACACTTGCCGTCATGCTCACACTGGAATGGCGATTAACGATCTTAGGGGTGTTGGTATTACCTTTTTTTATTCTCATTGCTCGGCGCGTAGGCAATGTTTTAAGAGAGATCGCCCGTGACCAGATGAAACATAATGCCATGATGAACGCCATGATGAACGAAACACTGAACATCAGTGGGGCACTGCTTGTCAAATTATTTGGGCGACGCAAAATGGAAGTCCAGCGTTTTGAGGAACGTGCCTCTAAAGTGCGGGATATTGGGGTACAGCGAGCAGTGATTGGTGCGCAGTTTTTTGTCGTGATTATGTTGGTTAGTGCCATGGGAACCGCACTTGTCTATTGGATGGGGGGACATTTCGTGTTAAATGGCACGTTTACCATCGGGACGATTGTTGCTTTCGGATCATACCTCACACAGCTTTATGGTCCACTACAAGCACTCACTAATGCACCGGTCGATTTTGCCACATCCATTGTTAGCTTTGAGCGTGTGTTTGAAGTCATTGACCTCCCATTAGAAATTAGCGAAAAGCCAAACGCTATTTCCCTAGAAAACGTTGCCGGGGAAATTACATTCGATCATGTTACGTTTATCTATGAGGTCAAGGCAGAAAACTTACTCAGCTCTGTTCAACGATATAATACCGATGATGTTCAGACCGCGCTTTCTGGTGATGGCGAAAACAACGCACCATCAGCCAACATCACTCAAGCTCGTGAGATCGCACTAAATAACATCTCATTTAAGGCTGAAGCCGGGCAGTTAGTTGCACTTGTTGGACCAAGTGGCGCAGGTAAAACAACCTTCACATATCTTATTCCCCGTTTGTACGACCCAACAGAAGGACGTGTCCTGATTGATGGGCATGATCTACGTGATGTTACATTGGAATCATTAGCAAATCAGATCGGGATGGTGACCCAAGAAACTTATCTGTTCCATGATACACTACGGACAAACCTACTATATGCTCGTTTAGATGCCACACAAGAAGAAATTGAAGCAGCATGCCGGGCTGCCAATATTCATGATTTCATTGCTAGTTTGCCAAATGGTTATGATACAGTTGTCGGTGAGCGCGGGTATCGCCTAAGCGGCGGGGAAAAACAACGGATCACCCTAGCACGAGTCATCCTGAAAAATCCGCGTATCTTGGTCTTAGATGAAGCCACATCTAGCTTAGATAGTCAATCTGAAGCGTTGATCCAAGAAGCACTAAAACGAGTCATGGCAGGGCGTACAAGTTTTGTAATCGCCCATCGTCTGAGTACTATTTTGGCAGCCGACGTAATCTTAGTTATGAATCGCGGCGAGATTGTGGAGCGTGGCACGCACAAAGAACTCTTGGCGTTAGGCGGTATTTATGCCAATCTATATGAAACACAGTTCCGCAACCAACAGCACGCTGTTTCTCAATCCGTGAATTAAAAATTCATGATGATTTTGGCAATATTACAGGATATAACGCATCGTTTGTCGTAAAATCAAACCGATATAAGATCATTCAAAACGAGATAAAACATGACACGCTATTTAGTTGTAGGGTTAGGTAATCCTGGGGTTCGTTATGAGAAAACCCGGCATAACATTGGCTTCTGGGTTGTGGATGAACTTGCTCGCCGTTGGAATGCAAGCAATTTCAAAACAGAACGCAAGGCATTAGTTGCCGATGCAACCATCAAAAATCAGCGGGTACTGCTTATCAAGCCACAAACTTATATGAACCTCAGCGGAGAAGCTGTCCGTGCAATCATCGACTTTTATAAGTTAGATATTGAAAATCTGATTGTCATTCATGACGATTTAGATGTCGATTTTGGTGTGTTGCGCATCCGCAAAGGAGGAAGTGCAGGGGGTCAAAATGGTGTTAAGAACATCATCCAACATCTCCATACACAGAACTTCAAACGGATACGCTGCGGCATTGGTCGTCCACCGGGGCGCATGGACCCGGCGGATTATGTGTTAGAGCCATTCAAAGGCGATCAAGAAATCACTGCTAGGCTGATGGTAGACCGCGCCGCTGATGCGGTTGAAACTTGGTTGAGTGATGGCATTGATATCGCCATGAACCGCTATAACGGTGCAGTAGAAAAAGAGACCCCTTAAGATGCTGCTTTCCGGTTTAACTGAACACCTCCGGCAAACAGAAGCATATCAAGCTCTGTTAAAGCAGATTAAGGGACAACAACGTTTCGTGCAGTTCCCGGTTATTCGCGCAGCTCGTCCATTTGTTTTGAGCACATTAGCACACGATTGGGACGGTCCCATCATATTCATCACCGGGCAAATTAAGCGTGCTTATAATATCGTGGAACAATTGCCGGTCTGGATTACTCAAACACGCCCTATCTTGCGCTATGCAGAACCGGCATCCAGCTTTTATGAGCGCGCCCCATGGGGTAGCTCCGTTATTCATAGTCGTATCGAGGCATTAGCTGCGCTGCTTTATGATGATAATCCCATCATTGTTACATCAGCACGGGCATTGATGCAGCGCACAATCCCAGTTAATACATTCCGGCAACATACCCTGTTACTACAAACAGGTGAGCGTTACGCACTCAACAATCTATTAGAGACCTTACTCAGTTTAGGGTATGAGCCGGCTTCTATTGTAGTGGAACCGGGGACGTTTAGCCGGCGCGGTGGTGTGATTGATATTTATCCAGTTAATCAAGCAGAGCCGGTGCGTGTCGATTTTTTTGATGATGAGATCGACTCATTGCGTCTTTTTGACCCCGCCACACAACGCAGCCACACCGCAATTGATAATGTGCGGATTACACCAGCACGGGAAGCACTCCCAAAACTCACTCCGCCGATTGCAGAACATCTCAAATCTTGGTTTGCAACACTCCCCCCCACAGAAGATGATATGACCACCCCTATGAGTGATTTTGAGCCATTGCAAGCCGGACGTAGCTTTGCCAATTTAGAATATTACTTACCCTATCTCTATCCACAACCAGTTAGCCTGCTAGATTATGCCAGCACAAACGCCTTAATTGTCATAGAAGATTGGGAAAACTTGCAAGAAACAGTTCAAGATATTGAACGACACACGCAACAGAACCATTCTTTCCACCCGCCAGATTATCCGCAACCTTACATTACATGGGATATTCTAAACATGATGCTAGAAGAACACACACGTTTAGAATTAACCAGTCAAAGCGGCGTTTTTTCGCCAGGCTCGCGGTTTGGTGGTCAATTACGCTCTATGCTCAATACCGTGCGCGAATTACGAAACAAAGGGGGGCGTATTTTGATCATCAGTGAACAAGCCGAACGGCTCAAAAAGTTATGGATAGATCAAGATGCCTCTGAATTTATTCCCACACAGCAAAACATTGAGCAACCATTAGCACGGCATACTTTGTACTTTGTTAACGGTACAATGCAAGAAGGGTGGAACCTTAGCACCTCAACCGGTTATTTACACGTATTTACAGAAGCAGAAATTTTCGGTTGGGATCGTCCAGAACCACGCCGCCGCAAGTTAACCCGTCGTCAGCGCACACCAGAAACAGCATATAGCGATTGGAAAGAGGGGGATTTTGTCGTCCATGTGGATTATGGGATCGGACGATTTGGCGGTTTAAAACATCGTACCGTAGACGGCAACGAACGTGAATATTTACTGATTCACTACGGTGATAATGATATGTTGTTTGTGCCTATTCACCAGGCAGACCGGTTGACCCGCTACGTTGGTGCTGATGATACCCCGCCAGCACTGCACCGCCTAGGTAAACCAGATTGGTTACGTGTTCGCAACCGCGTTCAAAAGGCTGTGGAGGAAGAAGCGCATGATTTATTAGCGTTATATGCCAAACGCATTCATAGCACTGGCTTCGCTTTCAGCCCAGATAATCATTGGCAGCACGAATTAGAAGCATCCTTCCCATATGTCGAAACAGAAGATCAGTTGCGTTCACTGCGGGAAGTTAAAGCGGATATGGAAGCAGCCCATCCAATGGATCGTCTCATTTGTGGTGATGTCGGTTATGGCAAAACAGAAGTGGCACTACGGGCGGCGTTTAAGGCGGTCAACGACGGAAAACAAGTTGCCGTGCTAGTCCCCACGACTGTTTTAGCGCAACAACATTATGAAACATTCACCAACCGCTTGGTGAATTTCCCACTCAAAATTGCGGTGATGTCCCGCTTCCGCAGCAAGGAAGAACAATCTCGGCTATTGCCAAAAGTAGCATCTGGCGAAATTGATATTTTAATCGGCACGCATCGCATTCTGTCTCAAGATGTGACTTTTAAAGATTTAGGGTTGGTTATCATCGATGAAGAACAACGCTTTGGGGTCAAACACAAAGAACACTTTAAGCGATTGCGGACGGAGGTAGATGTGTTGACTCTGACTGCCACCCCTATCCCCCGCACGCTCCATATGAGCCTAACCGGTGTGCGTGATATTAGTATGATCCAGACCCCACCAGAAGAACGTCTCCCTGTTATTACTCATGTTGGCAGGTTCGATGAAAAACTGATACGCCAGGCAATCTTGCGAGAGCTAGAACGCGGTGGGCAGGTGTTCATCGTGCATAATCGTATCAAAACCATTGAGTCATTAGCAGAAAAAATCCAGGAACTTGTACCAGAAGCGCGTATTGTTATCGGGCATGGGCAAATGGGCGAACGGGAGCTTGAACGTGTTATGAGTGATTTTGCACATGGGAAACACGATATTCTGCTCTCTACAACAATCATCGAAAGCGGCATAGACATTCCAAATGCCAACACATTAATCGTCGATCATGCAGATCATCTCGGTTTAGCACAGTTATATCAACTGCGTGGGCGTGTTGGGCGTGGGGCACAGCAAGGATATGCTTATTTTTTCCATCCACGCAAATTAACCGAAGAAGCCAAAGCCCGCCTAGAAACACTTGCAGAAAACACGAGTTTAGGAGCAGGCTTCCAGATTGCCATGCGTGATTTGGAAATTCGTGGTGCGGGGGACATCCTCAGCACACGCCAAACCGGGCATGTTAGTGCCATTGGGTTACATCTTTATACACAACTTTTGAGCGAAGCTGTTAGCCGCCTAAAAGGCGAACAACCCAGCCACCCCACTACTCAGCAAGGCATCGTCATTGATTTACCGATTCCGTCCTACATCCCAACTGATTGGATCCCCGATATGGCAATGCGTTTACAAATTTATCGGCGCATCGGTGGATTAACCGACCAAAACAAAATTGAGGCGATGCGCAGAGAATTGGTTGATCGTTTTGGGAGTTTGCCGGGGGCTGTTGCTGGCTTACTATACCAAATTGAGGTTAAACTCCTTGCACAAGCTGCCAACGCTACCCATATCATCGCCCGCAATAAACAAGTACAAATTAAGCTCCCCTATCTCGGTGAGGTCAATCGAGGTGCGTTAGAGCATCAACTTGGTGAGGATATTCAAGTATCGCGAACGGCAATCCAGTTCCAACGAGATGATGAAGGAATATGGCAATTACGCCTTTTGGAGGTTCTTCAATACTTAGCAGAAAGCATTCAACAGCTTGAAAACGAGCAGGGCATTTGATCTGTTTGAGATTTTGGCACATACTAAACCTTGAGTAATTAAGCATAACTGGATTTTTAACATGCAGACACAAATCAACCAAACCACTCTCGATTTGATACAAGGAGACATTACTCAACAAGAAACCGATGCAATTGTCAATGCCGCCAATTCATCGTTATTGGGTGGGGGGGGCGTAGATGGAGCCATCCACCGGGCAGCAGGACCTGGTTTGCTAGCAGAATGTAGTCAACTCGGTGGCTGCCGCGCAGGTGATGCAAAAATCACAAAAGGCTATAACTTAAAAGCCAAATATGTCATTCATGGGGTGGGTCCTGTTTATAACAGCAAAGACCCAAATATCCCCAAATTACTTGCCAGTGTTTATCAGCGCAACTTAGAAATTGCAACCGAACACCAACTTGAAAGTATTGCCTTTCCCGCAATTAGCACGGGTGTTTATGGCTACCCTATGCAAGAAGCAGCTGAAATCTCACTTAAAACAGTGATAGACTTTTTGCAGCAAAATACTCAAATCAAGTTGGTGCGGTTTGTCTTATTCACAGCTGAGGCACTAAACGTGTTTGAAGACACGCTCGCGCGTCTTATTTAGAAGATTGGCTCTTCTGGTGCTCCCAACTGCTGCAGCCCATTTAACACACACAAGAACGTGTTAAAGTCAGATTCGGAGAAAAGTTCTCTAATTTTTGCATCAATTTGCTGTGCACTTTGCAGTACTGCTTCTCGTTGGGCATGACCTTTATCCGTCAAAAAGATACGTACTGCACGGCGATCTAATTTATCCGGTTGACGTTCAATATAGCCTTTATCCTGTAGTTTATCTAAATTGGGGGTAAAGGATGTAGCGGCACGCCCCACAGCACGCGCTAACTCTGAGGCATGTTGCCCATCTTTTTCATACAGCGCGCGTAAAATATACCATTCAATAACTGCCAGCCCTTTGGGTTTAATCCAATGCCGGAAATATTGATCCAACTGCCGAAGAGCCACATCCAGATTACACCAAACAGAACCTTCAAATAGTAACTCTGATTGCGATGTGTTTTCTTTCATGATAAAACCGATTTCACTTTCTTTATAATTCTTGTAAAACACGAATAAGCAAATTAGCTAAGCTAACTTGATCACCAGATTTTAGTGCATAAGCGTCAAACGGTAATAAACGCTCCCCATTGATGAATGTCCCGTTCATTGAGCCTAAATCCATCACATGAACATAGCCACGATACCGGACTAATGCCGCATGCCGCCGAGACAAACCTAAGGATTGTGCATTATGCGCCGTCAGGTCAATATCCGGTTGATAACTGCTACCCTCATCTGAACGCCCAATCACATAGCCTTCAACCCCAGGTGAGTCTAGCTGTAAAACAGGATTGTCTTCTGCATCTTGTTGTACGATTTGGATAACAATTTGACCCTTTGCTTCAATTGGCTGCATAATCTTAAAGCTTACATTTCAAATCCCGATTATTATACATAATATAACAGCGTTTGGGAATTAAGAGTTAATGTTCATTAAGTTAATTTTCACAAAATCAGCAATATCCTGATCATCCTCATTAATAACCATCAAGCGGTCACCTGTTTCTTGTAAATATAAGCCGATGCGTATCTGATACGTATCATCTAGTATGGCAGTCAGTCGGTATGAATCCAACACATACTCACCCTCTAACCACAGCGAGGTGGGATAAGTGTAACTCTGTGGCATTGCATCTTGCTGAGCAACAATTATGCCATCTGCATTCACTAGATGCACAAAAACCGTATAATTCTGATCAATCGGTGCCAACGCCTGCCACAACAAATCAATCATCAACGTCTGATCTTGCCATGTCAGCGTATAGCCAACTAGCTCTATTAAGTCATCAAAATTGGCGTTCAATGGTGTTTGGATTGGCGGCGGTTCAAACAAACGAGCAACTCCTTCTACTATCACTTGCCCTAAGCTAACATCCACGCCATTAATCGTTAATTGCAGTGGATATGTTCCAACAGGGAAATCACGCGGGATACCTACTGGCAAATCAATCGTGAGCAAATTATCTTGAGCCTGAAGCTCACGAGATAAGATGACATCCGAGCCTAATAACACCTCAATGCTCAATGTAACACCGCGCTCAGTAGATACAAACAAAACAGGATGAATTGCCTCACCAGGTCGTGCTGTATTTTGTGGCGGATTCCATCCAATCAATTCGATCATATCCGTCAACCTACGCGGTTGGAAAATCTCAGCAGGGAGTGACCTCGCGTCAAATTGACGTACAGATGGCAGAATCGTTATCTGCCCAATTTCCGCCGTTACCCCACCATCCAGATACGGAATAACTGTTTGTGTATGCCGGTCTGCCCAGGTTACTTCTAGCCGATAGTCGCCGGGTAGTGTTCCAATTGGTATTGGCAAACGCACCCGCTGAATCATCAGATCACCAATTTGCCATTGATCTGTACCAAGCAAATATAAATCTGCTGAAGCGATAATAACATCGTCTGCGTTCTTCAAGTTAAGAATAGGACGCAAGCCATAGAATGGTGGAGATTGTGTAATTTGCCATGTCATCATGATCTCACCCGTTTCGCCGGCTGGTATAGGCTCGCTAGTAAAATCAATAAAAGCAAGATAAGGATTACGCACAGCTTCATCTGGGGCATCCACCGAATAATCAACAAAACGATAAGCCCCAAACACATCACCTGCTGGCGCATCTGTTATCGGCTGCAAAAATCTCATCCAGTCTTGTGGTGGTGGATAATCATGAGAAAAAATCACCAAAGCATCTCGGTCAGCCGGGGGAACAAATAAACTATCTAACCCCAGCCAGATTACATCATCACCATATAACGCTAAGACTGTTGGATGCGCACGATGAAAAGATGATATATAGACAATATCAGCGGGATGCTCCTTCAACCAACGGGCTGCCGCCGCCAAATCACCATCTGCTTGATAAAATAAATCCGCCCGCTTTACCCAGTTGCTATAGTCTCGCCAGACAAATCCACTACCTATCAACAACGCCATGGTCATCAGAATGGTGATATAACGCCAGTTTAAGCGCGATACCAACCACTCAAAGCCGATGGCAACTAGAATAAAAATTAGAGGCACCATCCCCAACGAACGCATGTGACTTGGTGGAAAACCTGCAACAGAGATTACACTTGGAATCACCATAAATGGCGACAACAACACGAATACATAGGCTAGGCGTTCAACCGGTGATCTGCGTTGCCTGACCTGCCACAGAGCAAAAAACCAGCCAAGGACAAGCAAGCCGCCTTCTACTAGCGTAAAATATGGTCTACCAGGATCGTTATATCGCAGATTACCAAAGTCGCCATGGATAAAGAACATCTCTATATGGCGGCGAATGCTTTCCGTCAAAGAGACGGTTACTTCTCCCTCACTCACTTCGGTCAATCGCTGGAAGAAAATATCAGGATGTTGCAGTGCATAAACGATCATCGGTAGAGCAGTGAACGTCATCATACCGAAGAAGATACAGCCTTGTTTTAACCGCTTGCGCCAGTTTGCTCGGTCAAACCATAACAAACTTAACCCACCAAGACCTAACCAAACCGGAAACAACCGTGAAGCCATATAGGTATATAACGCACCGGCAGAAAAAACACCCCCAAAAACAAACCCGACTGTTCGCCCCGTCCGCACCCCATAAAATAACAACAGCAACCCCAGAGCTTGCATAGCAGGTAATGTCACTGCGCGGAATGCTTGGCGACTCATCAAAATTTGATGAAACGAAAACGTCATCATTACCCCGGTAGCCAAGCCGATAACATATCCACGTTGACCACCAAACATCACACGCCCTAAGCTGATAGACGCAGCGATCGTCAACAAATTAAGATATACGCTGGAAAGCTTAAGCGTAAAATAATCATCTCCAATTAAATGAAATAACGGCGCATTGAGATAATAATATAGGCTCTCTCTCCCCTGATAACTGTTCGCAATCGGGAACAAATTTGCCCCGTCAAAAGCAATGCTACGGGTAATAAGGATATTCGCGGCTTCGTCGTAATGCGGTCCGGGCGGATATTGATGTAATCCATTAATCCGTAGAAATGCCGCGCAAATAAGTATGAGTGTTACAAGAGAAAGAAAATAAGTGCGCATAAGAGGGGTATCAGTAGGGTGTATGAGATACACACCCTACTATGTGATGAATTAGAATAGTAATGTAGCGATTTGTGCCCCAGAGCTTGCCAGCAGATCAAGGGCGAGCATTGGGAACAGACCAAAGATCAGAGTACCGGCAAAAGCGACAATCGTCGCATAATTAACATATGGCGTTAAACCAACCGCCTCGTCGGTCACTGCTGCATCCTTCAAATACATATTGACAATGATCCGCACGTAATAATACGCACTGACAGCACTGGTTAAGACACCAATAATCGTCAGTGGGATCAACCCGGCTTGAATGGCAGCATCAAAAATCAGGAACTTGCCAATAAAGCCAGCGGTGGTTGGTACACCAATTAAACTGAGCATGAAAAACGCCATCATCGCAGCAGTAAGCGGGTGACGCTTAGATAATCCATTAAAATCATCCAGCATGGTGCCGCTACCATCATTGTTTTCAAGTGACATCACCACTGCAAACGCGCCTAAGTTGGTAAACGTATAAGCCAGTAAATAAACCAGCGCGCCGTTTAGGGCTGATTCCGCATAAACAGCCACCATTGTGTAATCATTTTCTGCTACTTTGGTGATTTGCACCGTCCCAACGGCGGCAACAGCCATTAAGATATAACCCGCGTGGGCAATAGACGAATACGCCAGCATACGTTTAACATTCGTTTGAGAAATTGCGATGAAATTCCCAAAGATCATCGTTGCCGCGGCGATCAACCACAGGGCTGTTTGCCATGCTGATGGCACAGTGATAGTCTCACCGATTGCCATTGTTTCCACAGCATCACCAAAGTTAACAACCAACAACGGCAAGCCAATAATCATAACGCGCAGCAGACCAGCAAAACCACCTGCCTTTGCCCCAACGCTCATAAAAGCCGTAACCGGTGTGGGCGCACCTTCATAAACATCCGGTGTCCACATATGGAATGGCACGGCTGCCACTTTAAAGCCCAATGCCACAATCACCATTGCAGCCCCAATAACCAGATAAATCATTGCGCTGTTTTCAGTCGCCACAATGCCATCTGCCCCGGCAATCGCACGGAAAATCTCTGGTAAATTGGTGGTGCCTGTCGCACCGTAAATTAACGCCGCCCCATAAACAAAGAAAGCACTGGCAAATGCCCCCAAAATGAAATATTTGATCCCGCTCTCTTCTGATTTCACATCATCATGCCGTAAAGCCGCCATGACATACAGCGGGATGCTCAACAATTCCAGTGCAATAAACACAACAATCAAATCGTTGGCACTGCCCATAAACATAATGCCAGAAACAGAGAACAGCAGCAGGGAATAAAACTCCCCGTGTTCTATGCCGCTACGTTTCATGTAATCCACAGAAAGCAGTACGGTGATGATCGCACCTGTTATGACGATCATATTTACAAATCCCGCAAAGGCATCCGCAATGAACATCTCATTCATAGCGGTTTCACCGGCGTTAAAAGCAGGTAAATTTAGCACAAAGGCAACCACCAACGCACCAATAGTTAGGTGCGCGGTGGTAATTTTGCGATCTTTAGGGATAAACAAGTCAACAATTAGCAGCACAGTGGTGAACAGTGCCAGAAATATCCCCGGAAGCGCAACTTCCAGGTTTAATTCTGCAAAACTCGGTACGTCAATCATCTTGCCGCCCCTAAGCCCAAATATGCATCATTAAATCATGGAAAGCAGTTGGTACCCCACTATTTTTAACCGCTTCAATATGCGGTTGCAGTTGGTTGACCAATGCGTTAGCTGTAGCATCCATGACATCGAACCAAGCTGATGGCTGTAACCCAATCCAGAAAATCAGCAATAGGATAGGTACCATCACCGCCACTTCTTGCCAATTCATGTCTGGCAAGTTCTTGTTCTCTGCTTTGTCTACTTCACCCATATAAACTTTTTGGAACATATAGAGAATATAGACCGCAGCCATAATCACACCGGCAGTGGCAAACAAGGCGAATAACGTACCAAGTACATCACTGCCAAGTGTACCAAGCAGAATGGTAAATTCACCTACGAAGCCGTTAAGCCCTGGTAACCCCATACTGCTAAGTGATACCACCAAGCTGATACCACCAAACAACGGCATCACTTTCCAGATACCGCCATATGCCGCCATCAATTTGGTGTGACGACGCTCATAAAGCATCCCAACCAGCAAGAACAACCCGCCAGTGCTAACACCGTGGCTAATCATTTGCAGGGTTGCGCCTTGAATACCTGCTGAAGTCAGGGAGAAAATGCCCAACACAACAAAACCCAAGTGGCTAACAGAGGAATAAGCAACCAATTTCTTGATGTCTGTTTGGGCAAAGCTGACCCATGCACCATAAATGATGCCGATTACACCAAGCGCAGCAATAATCGGTGCCCACTCTACGCTAGCTTGTGGGAACATCGGTAAGCAGAAGCGTACCATACCATAAGTCCCCATCTTCAGCAGCACGCCCGCCAGAATGACAGAGCCAGCCGTTGGGGCTTGCACGTGTGCATCCGGCAACCAACTGTGCAGGGGCCAAACCGGCACTTTGATGGCAAAGGCAATCAAGAAGCCCAAGAAAAGGAATGACTGTGTGCTAAAAATACCGTCCATTGGGAAGCTCAATTGCCCACTTTGGACTTGTGCCACAATCTCCGGTACGGCAAACGTCCCCGCTTGCCCACCAACGTACAGCAGTGCAAGCAGCATCAAAACAGACCCCGCCATTGTATACAAGAAGAACTTCACAGCAGCATATACGCGGTTCTCTGCGCCCCAAATACCGATGAGGAAATACATCGGCACCAGTGTCACTTCCCAGAAAATATAGAAGATGATCAGGTCTTGAACCACAAACACGCCGATCATCGCCCATTCTAGCAGCAACATGAACAGATAATACAGTTTCACGCGCCCGCGTTCTTCAATTACCCCTGCGTTAAACGAGGCAAAAATGGCAATTGGCATGATGACCGTTGAGAGCAGCACCAACAGCATACTCAACCCGTCCACGCCGACAAAATAACTGATCCCCAGGCTTGGCAACCAGTTAATACGTTGTGCTAATTGCAGCCCAGAGTCGTTGTTATCGAACTGGAACGCCATCAGCAATGATGCAATGAATGTCGCAACACTAAAGCCAAATGCCGTCCATTTGATCGCTTCTTTGTCTTTCTGCTCATTCATGAACAGCAGGATTGTGAATCCCACCATCGGCAAGAAGAGCGTAATCGTTGTGAGCGAAAGGCTTGAACTAAATTCCATCGCTTAAAGCTCCTAACCAATTTGCTGTAACAGCGGCAGCAACATGACAATAACCACAAGCACCACACCGAGCAGTAACGCCACAGCATAAGTGCGAACATAACCAGTTTGAATACGACGCATTGACCCACTCACCTGGCGGACTACCCAGCCAACACCGTTAACTGCCCCATCGATAATACCTAAATCAAACGGTTTAGCAAGTAGTTCTCCCATCGCTTTATATCCGCGTGTAATGACGGAATCATGGAAGTAATCATGCAGGAAGTCCCAGTCAACCACGTTCGCCAGGAAACGTGCAATGCGAATATAGGGGTTGATGATGACGGCAAAGTAAAGCTCATCCCAATACAACCGTCCATGTGCCATTTGCCAAATCGGCGCAATGTTCTCATCGGCTTCAAAGGGGTCTTTACCATCAGCATTGATCGCCTTCACACCACCATAAATTGACCGAGCGAAGAAGATCGCCCCTAAACCAATCGCAGTTGCGGTGATCGCAATCAACGGCTGGAAGTCTGGCAGGTGGAACTTGGCAATACTGTGTTCTAAGAAGTTCCCTAACCCATGCAGTCCTAAAGAGCCTTCAAACCCCAACGTAAAGGGGAAACCCAAACCACTTGGTAGGTTGATAAACCCAATAAACACACTAAAGAACGCCAAGATCACCAACGGGATCACCATAGACGGTGCGCTTTCTGGCGCATGGGCAGCTGCTTCGGTACGTGGCTTACCATGGAACACCATCTCAATTTGTCGCCACATATAAAATGCGGTGAAGCCAGCAGCTAATATCAAAAAGCCCAATGCAATAAAGCCCTTCAACTGCCCGTCTTCAAATCCGACGATCCAAGCATCTGCCAAAATCTCATCTTTAGACCAAAAACCCGCTAACGGATAAATACCCGCTAGTGCTAGTGTCCCAATGAGATAGGTCCAATAGGTGATAGGCATCTGCTTGCTTAAGCCACCCATATTGCGCATATCCTGTGGGTCAAACTCATCTTCATGATGATGCTCATCGCCATGCCCATCATGATGCGCAACATGGTGATGTCCATGCTCCA
The DNA here is from genome assembly GCA_003696565.1 of Chloroflexota bacterium. Classification (GTDB taxonomy): domain Bacteria; phylum Chloroflexota; class Anaerolineae; order Aggregatilineales; family Phototrophicaceae; genus DAOTWY01. Next base: position 30,182 of record RFHA01000129.1, on the reverse strand, counting down.
TGCCATGAATGACTGAGCCGCTCCCCAAGAACAGCAACGCCTTAAAGAAGGCATGGGTAATCATGTGGAACATCGCCGCCACATAAGCACCTAGCCCAACCGCCGCCACCATAAAACCTAACTGGCTGACGGTACTATATGCTAAAACACGCTTAATATCGAACTGGGCAATTGCAATAAAGCCCGCGACAAGTGCCGTTGTAGACCCAACGATTGTGACGATAATTGAGGTCAATTCCGCGTTATAAAACAGCACGTTGGAACGTACCATCATATAAACACCTGCCGTCACCATCGTTGCCGCATGGATCAACGCACTAACCGGTGTTGGACCAGCCATCGCGTCCGGTAACCAAACAAATAATGGTATTTGTGCTGATTTCCCCGTTGCCCCTAGCAACATAAACAACGTGATGATGACCAACAAAGTCTCTAATTCAAACTTGATTGGACCCAGCTCAAACTCAACATCTTCAGTCTCATCCAGTGCCACATAATATTGCACCTGATTAAACACACCAAACTGATTCAGCTCGGCTGTGCCATCTTTGATGTCGGTGTAATATAAGAATGGTTCTGTTACACCATGCGCTTCTTCGCCATGTGCAGCATCCTCACCGTGTGCAGCGGTTTCTTCACCGTGCGCAGCGGTATCCTCACCATGTCCATCCCCCTCTCCCTCAAACGTAGCGGGGACATCACCAGCAAAAACAAACATGACGCTTTCAGCAGCAGCTTCACCATCCTCACCGTGTGCATCTTCTTCTGCACCATGAGCATCTTCTGCTTCTTCGCCATGCGTATCGCCAGTAGCATGAGGTTCATCACCATGATGTTGACCAGCAGTTGGATTAACAATTTCTCCAGGCTTATAAAAATCCAGCGTACCAAAAGCCCAGAACATTAAAAAGACTGCCATCAGCACGCCAAAATCACCAACACGGTTGGCAATAAATGCTTTGCGTCCCGCGTCACTGTTTTTCCAGCCAACACCGTTCGGTTTATCCCACCAGAAGCTGATCAACAAATAGGAACATAGCCCCACGCCTTCCCAACCGACAAACATCATCAGATAGTTATTGCCGGAAATCAAGATCAGCATAAAGGTGAGGAACATATTTAAATAAGCGAAAAAGCGAGAAAAACGCTCATCACCGTGCATGTAGCCAGCCGCATAGATATGAATCAGCGTGCCGACGAACGTCACAAAGAGCATCATCGAAACGCTTAGTGTATCCACCCGCGTTTGCCAAGCAATTTCTAAACCAGCCGATTCAATCCGAATCCAGCTATCTAACAAAGGTGGATCAATCACAGCTGGCACAAAATTGTTATTGACCAGATACAAATACAAACAAACAGCGACCACAAATGATAATCCAGAGGCAACCTGCCCCACCAAGGCAGATGCCCGTTCCCCCATCCGCGCACCCCAAAAGAAGTTGATGAATGCGCCAATTGCCGGAGAAAGGATAATCAACGGTGCAAGTTGTGCTAAGTTTTCCATACCTTACCCTTCCATCTGGTGCAGTACATCAATGTTGATGCTCTGCTTGGTGCGGAAAATAGTGACAATTAATGCCAACCCCACCGCAACCTCTGCTGCTGCCACCGTGATGACGAAAAACACAAATACTTGTCCATCAACACCACTCCATTGGCGAGAAAAAGCCACCAATGCCAAATTTGCAGCATTCAGCATCAACTCAACAGACATAAAAACAAGGATCGCGTTACGGCGCATCATCACGCCCATCGCCCCTAAAACAAACAGCACCGCACTCAGGATAACGTAAGCTTCCATTCCAACCATGTGTGCCCCTCCTTAAAAACTAATCACCAGCTGGTTCATTAAGCTGCGCAGGTTCACCAATCACATCCTGCTGCCCAGTTTGTGTCGCGATAACGCTGGTCAATGGACGACTGACCTTACGGCGCGTTGGACGACCAGGCTTTGGCTTAACCCCGCTGCGTTGCGTTAATACAATCGCGCCAACCATTGCCGCCAGTAGCAAAAGCGCGACAAGCTCAAATGGCAGCACATAATCAACAAATAAAGATGCACCAATTTGTTCCGGGCTACCAGCAGCCGGGTTCAGCGGTGTGACAAATTTAATCGCCACCGGATACAGCGTGTTTTCAACACCGCGTTCGGTACCAACCACCAACAGGTTGGAACGTCCGCCGTGGATAACAAACCCACGCAGGCGTAACACAATCCGATCCGTCAATTCACCTTCTGGCGTGGTTTCTACAAATGCCCAATAAGGGGTATCTGCGCGATATTCCGCAACAAAGACATCCCCCGGTGCTAAATTGGGGAGGATCACCTCTGCCGTTTCTAGCTCGTTTTCATCGTTGAGTTCAAAATCTGACCCAACATCGATCAGAGCAAGTGGCGTTTCAGTCGTATTCACCAACGCCAAACGCCCGGTATTCCCTTCCAGGTAGCTCATATCTTCCGGTAATGCCAGCATTGCCGCACCTAACGTGCCATATGCCACAATTGTCACATCCTGATCCGCTTCAAGCGTCAAGGGCGTTTGAGAAGTCACCGGTAAAGAACGATCCTCACCGGCATTAGCAACACGCAAAATATATGTACCCGGCTCAACAGAGACAAAAGGCGGCACTTCTTCCGGCGTACCAAACTGAACTCCCTCAAAGGTTGCTACCACATCTCCAGCTTCATTCAGTAAATAGAAATCCGCACTAGGGAAGCTGGTCAAGGCATTGAGGACACGTACCTGTGGGTTTTCCGGTATAGGTTGAATATCGTCTGTCCCAGCAGAGATAAAGAAGGCTCCTAGCATCAGCATCAAACCGAGAGCCAACACCCCACCTCCGGCAAACACGGTCTTGAACTGGCGCAATTCCTCTCTTGCCTTATCCGCCCCTAAAAGCATAATGACGAACAAGAACAAGACCATAATGGCACCAGCATAAACCGCGATTTGAACCATCGCCAAAAACGGTGCATCCAGCATCAAAAAGAGGATGGCAATACAGGCAAAGTTCAAAATCAGATACAGTGCGCTGTGTACCGCTTCCTTACTAATCAGCATCATCAAAGCTGATAAGACTGATACAGAACCAATTATAAGAAATAAAATCACTTCTATTGACATTTGTGCATGTCCTATTGGATGTTCGCGTAGACAGTTGTGCAGTTTAGCACAAAGAACGCCAGAGTACAACGACTCCGGCGTTTTTTCTATTCTAACTTCCCACTAACTACTTTGCATCCGGCATAACCGGAATAGAACGGGTAAATACACCAGGCTCAACCTGTTGTGGTGTATCTTGCCCACCTTCTGGCACAGGATCAATGAGCATATCTTTGGTGTAAATCGCATCACGGCGATCAGTAAAGCTCAATTGATGTTCATGCCCCAATTCAATCGCTTGGGTTGGGCAAGCATCTTCACAATATCCACAAAAAATGCACCGCAACATATTGATTTCATAGGTCTTGGCATATCGTTCACCAGGGCTATAGCGTGCTTCATCGGTGTTTTCTGCTGCTTCTACCCAAATCGCATCTGCCGGGCACGCCGCAGCACATAGTGCACAACCAATGCATTTTTCCAAACCGTTTTCATAGCGACGCAGATGATGCCGCCCCTTAAAACGCACTTGGAACGGGCGTACTTGCTCAGGATATTGTAACGTCACCGGCTCTTCGCTCAGGTGTTTAAACGTCGTCATAAATCCACGAATGATATTCATACACTAATCCCCACTTCCTAACTTCGGTTGATCAGCAGCATCTTGTGGTCCAGCGATGTATTCCGCCGCAGAAACGATCGATTGTTTCACCTTATCACGATTTTCACCGATGTTAAGCAAGGCTAGCAACGGAACAATCGTCAAATTATAGCCTAACTTCACCAAGGGCGCGGTAGCATTGTAAAGAGCAAAGGGTATACCCGCAAGTCCTGCCAAAACCATCAACAACGCATAACCCAACCCATCACGTTCACCCGTGATAATCGGATCATCTTCTACGTCATCCGTGGTATCGTCTTGCTGCGGGCGACCCAAAAAGAATACTGAACCAGCCATCAATAACACAATCATCATGCCAGAGAACACAATATACGCCCCACTGCCAAGTTCTTCACCAATGATAACCGCCACAGCAGTCCAAATCACGGCGATAATAGAGAGCGGGAGCATCACCTTCCACCCAAACATCATAAGCCGGTCATAACGCAAGCGTGGCAGTGTCGCACGAATCCAGATAAACCCAATTAACAACAGAACAACTTTACCCGTCAAAACTAACGGACCCAAAATCGGGATATGATCCACCAGCCCAAAACCGTCATTATATCCGCCCAAGAACAATGAGGATGCAATCAGACTAACCCCAATCATCCCCAGATATTCTGCCATCATAAACAAGGCGAATTTCATCCCACTGTATTCTGTCATATACCCAGCGGTTAATTCTTGTTCCGCTTCTGGTAAATCAAACGGGGCACGGTTTGTTTCAGCAATTAATGCGATCATCAAAATGATTGCTGCCAGCGGATTCTGGAAAATATACCAGTTCCAGAACATCCCACTTTGATCTTGCACAATCGTCCCAATTGACAAACTGCCAGCCAACAACACCGGAACAGCAAAGGTGATCCCCATGCTCAGCTCATAACTGACCATCTGTGCCGAGGCACGCATTCCACCAAGCATTGAGTATTTATTGCTGCTAGACCAGCCAGCCAACACCACACCATAAGTCGCCAAGCTAGTGATTCCCAAAATCCACAATACCCCTACACCCGGATCAATCAAGTGCAGTGGCACTTGGTACCAATTGCCATCAAACCACGGGACAATAATTTCTGGGCCCAGTGGAATAACCGCCAACACCACTAGCACCGGTATCACTTTGATCATCGGAGCTAGGCGATACACGACTTTATTAACCTGTGTGGGCAAAATATCTTCTTTGAAAATCAGCTTGATACCATCAGCAAGTGGTTGCAATAAGCCGCCAGGACCAACTCGGTTTGGACCAACCCGCTGCTGAAACCACGCAATAAACTTCCGTTCCAACAAGGTGGTATATGCAAACCCCGTTAGTAACACAAACAGCAGCACTGCCGAATAGATGATGGAATGGACAAACACACAGCCATCTGATTCAGAACATTGTACAACTTCATCTACGCGCTGGTCTGGACGGAAGATAAATTCCAACACATCTTCTCCAGCGTTCAATACACTGCCCCAGTTAGACAAAAGCGAGACAACCAGTAGCAGCACCACAAACCCAGCAGAGACCAGCGGAACCCATAATGGAATGCCTAGAATTTTCCGGTTCATACCACCCCCTAAACTTTCTTGATCTCACCGACTGTCAATACCATCGGTGTTGCTTCATCGGTCAGATAGCGCGGCAACACAGCCGCCCCTTCTGGCGCGCCGCCATTGACATGCGCTTGCACTGTCACACGTATCTGATCCGCCATCATCACCTCAACTAAGTCCCCTGTCTTGATGTTCATCCGTGCAGCATCTTTGCTGTTGATTTCCACATATGGTTGTGGCACACGTGGATGAACTAAAACGCTAGGCTTAAAGGTGCTTTGACGGTTGAATAACTGCGCCACCGGAACAACTAAAACCTGCCCTTTCTTGGGCTTGGGCGAATCCGGAAGCTTGACCTCACCGACTGAAACCGCCTCTCCCTTATCGGCAGATGTTTCAATCTGAACACCTAGACCACCTTTATTCTGATAGGCTGTACCACCATAATATAGGTCTTCACCACCTACATCTGGGAATTGACGTTCCACACGGGCAAGCTCTTTATAACGCATCCCGGCAAATGCCTCAACATTTTCAGTGATTTCTTTCATCACCGCCGCTGCTGATAGCTTAGCATGTCCCTGTCCAAGTGCTTCACTCAGTTGGCTAAACACCTGCCAAGCCGGTAAAGCCTCTCCCATAGGACCTTGAGCCATATAGAAACGTTGAACACGCCGTTCACCATTCGTAAACGTACCGTCACGTTCCGCAAAGCTCTGAATGGGCAAAGCTGCCGCCGCCATATTGCTCACCGCATCTGGGAACAAGTTCAGGCTGATAATGGTTTCAACCTTATTGAGCCATTCTGCCGCAAAGGGATCATCCGCCAATAGCTCTGCTTGATTAACGATCAATAATTTGGGCGGATTTTGCATAATTTGTAATGTTGCTTCTGGTGAAAAGCCCATGTAATGCAACCCCATGCCATTGGCACCAGGGAACGGTGAAAGCAATCCATTGTTTGGTTTGCCAATATGCCCAGATTCAATCAAGAAATTCGCCGCCGCCTGCATTAATGCCCGGCTACCATCCAGTGTTAAGCCTTCTGCCCCTGCAACAATAATCAGGTTGTTGGCTTCCTTTAGCTTTTTAGCAATAGCTGCATCCAAATTTTGCATGGCATGTGCAGCCTGACCATAATCATAGCGCACTGTATCTGACGCAAAGTCATCCATGCGTGTTTTACGGGCATTCGCCACAACCAAATACGCGCCACGATCTGCAGCCTGCTTTAAGCGCAACCGCCAGATGGGGACTTCTTCCTCCAGGTCAGTCGCGATAATCAACACGGCATCGCCCTGCCCAAGATCACCCAAGTTTGTGCCTTTACCCACACCAACCTGTGCCACCAAATCTGCGCCAGCATGGGTCGGTGTCCAAGCCCCAAGCAGCCCGCCACCTAATCCTTCTACCAGCTTACGCAGCGTCCATAAATCTTCATTCGGGGTGGAACTTCCGGCAATTGCCGCCACACTGCCATCGGCTGCTTTTAGCGCATCCACAACAAAGCGGATCGCTTCATCCCAGGTGGCTTCAGTCAGCACTCCACCTTTCTTAATCATTGGCTTTTTCAGACGGTCTTCACTGCGGGTAAAATGATGCCCAAAACGTGTCTTATCCGAAATCCAAATTTCATTGACATATTCGTTCTGACGCGGCATAACCCGTTTGATCATCGCCCGCCCACCGAAATCACGATCTAAGCGCACGCTTAGGCTGATATTAGAGCCAGCCGCGTCGTGTGGGCAAATGCTGGGCACTTCGGTTAATTCCCAAGGGCGCGCCCCAAAGCGGAAATCAGCCGTAGTCAATGCTCCCACCGGGCAAATATCGGTTGTATTACCAGAGAAGTATGTGTCAAACCCGGGGTCGCTATTGGTGATGATTTGTAATTTGCGCCCACGTTCATGGAACGCCAACACATCATCCCCCACAATTTCATCTTGGAAGCGGATACAACGCGCACATTGGATGCAACGTTCCTCATCTAAGAAGATTAAATCACCCAGTGGCACGTGCTTATCCAGGTGCATTTTATCGTCATAATTCATGCGGCTGGTGCCTGGTCCATGTGCCATGGTTAAGTTTTGTAACGGGCACTCCCCACCCTTATCACAGATCGGGCAATCTAATGGGTGGCTCGTTAGCAAAAATTCCACCACATTTTCACGGGCAGCCTTTACCGCTTCGGTATTGGTGCGGATCACCATCCCATCATGGACGATCTGCGTACAGGCAGTTTGTAATTTAGGGAACCAACGAACCTGCGGGTTGCCGTTTTCATCCAACACAACCTCACCTGTTTCGCGGTCTTTGACAATTGAACCCTGCTCAACAAGGCACATCCGGCACATGCCGACAGGTTCCATCTTCGGATGGTAACAGAACACCGGAATATCGTTGTCTGCATACCACTTTGCCATATCTACCAGATTAGACCCGGCAGGGACTTCATATTCAATATCATCTATGATGATCTTGACCTTATCGGACATTCACATCTCTCCACAAACGCTGTTTTGCTTTTAATAAACCTCGTTGAGCGCGATCCTGAACAACCTGCATGATAATGCCCCAATGGGCTTTTTCCAGGTGTTCCGATGCTAATTCAAACGCTTTCTCAAAATCTGCCAGGGCAATTTGGGGTTGATTCATGATCAAATACACCTCACCCCGTAACAGATAATTTGTTGGGCTTTCCGGGTGCAGGGCGACAGCATCATCTAATTCAACCAACTGTTGATGATAATATGCCCGCAGGTCATCTACTGTGGGGAATACCCACCGCCGTAACCGCCCCCAAAAGCCCACACGCGGCGGCAGTTGTGTTTCTTCAACTTCTGCTACCGTTTGTTGCTCGTCACTCACGTTAATCACCCGCTGCCTTCAGTTCACCGCCGACATGCGCCATAAAATCATTTGGAAAATGCTTGATGGTCGCCAAAATCGGGTTAGCAGCAAAATCTCCTAATGCACACAAGGTGACCCCTTGCATATTCGCCGCGATATTGTTGATCAAATCTACATCAGAAGGTTTACCTTCTCCACGTAAGATACGATCCAACACTTTATCTAACCAATAGGTTCCTTCACGGCATGGTGTGCATTTCCCGCAGCTTTCATGCTTAAAGAACTTCGTCATTTTTGATGCCGCCCAAGTAATATCGACGGTTTCATCCAAAATGATAATAGACGCTGACCCTAAAATTGTGCCATGTTTCTGCAAATCTTCATAGGTCAGAGGTGTATCTAGTATCTCATCTGTGGCAGGAACAATTGGACCAGAACCACCAGAGGGCAAAATTGCCTTAATTTGCTTCCCATCAGGAATACCCCCCGCATGATCAAAGATTAATTGACGGAAGGTAATCTCCCCCATTGGGAACTCAAAGTTACCCGGATTGTTAACATGACCGCTGACACAAAAAATCTTGGTGCCAGTGCTTTGTTCTGTGCCAATTTTCTTGTATTCATCCGCGCCATTCATAATGATAAACGGCACATTTGCCAGGGTTTCCACATTATTGACAACAGTCGGTTCAGAATACAATCCACCGCCTTTTTGTGCTGGGAATGGTGGACGTACACGGGGTTGCCCCAGCTTACCCTCTAAGCTGTTAAGCAACGCACTTTCTTCACCACAAATATAGGCACCTGCGCCTAAGTGAGTATAAACTTCACAAGACCAACCACTTCCTTTGATGTTTTCACCCACATAGCCCGCTTGGCGTGCATCTTCAATATGTTTATCTAATGCATGGGCAATATCCCAAAATTCGCCCCGCAAATAAATATAAACCGCCGTCGCTTGAATTGCCCAAGCAGCGATCAACGCCCCTTCAATCAATTGATGGGGGTTATTTTCCATAATCTGCCGATCTTTAAACGTGCCGGTTTCACTCTCATCAGCGTTAACCACCACATATTTAATCGGCTCACTCTGGGGGATAAAGCTCCACTTGACCCCAGTAGGGAAACCCGCCCCACCCCGTCCGCGTAAATTTGATGCTTTTACCTCGTTAATCACGTCGATAGGCTTCATCCTCAAGGCTTTTTCAAACGCCTTATAGCCATCGTGCTTCACATAAACATCAAATTCACGAATATTCGGGATATCTTTTTCACGAAAGATAATATTCATACAATAAACTCCAAACTCCGCCTATACATCCTTATTCGCGTATGCTTCCGCTTCTTTACGCCACTGATCCAGCAATTCGCGCATTTTATCCATATCTAAATGCTCATGGAAATGGAAATTACATTGTAGCATCGGCGCACGGTCACAGGCTGCCAAGCACATCACATGCTCTACCGTGAACGTCCCGTCCTCGGTTGTACCCCCGTCTTCAATCCCTAAATGTGCCAGCAGATCCGCATAAAACGTTTCTGCCCCTTTTAAAGCACATGGCAAGTCGGTACAAACATGCAACCAAAACTTACCCTTTGGCTGTTCACGATACATCGTATAGAACCCCGCAATCGATTTTACCTGAGTGGGGTCCATGTCACATAATTCTGCAACTTCTTCGATCCCCTGGGGCGAAAGCCAGCCATATTCTTCCTGTGCAATATACAGAAGCGGCATCACGGCAGAACGCTTATCCGGGTATTTTGATAGATGATGCTGAATACGCTCTGCGTATTTCTCTGCTAAAGTGTTTGCCATAAATTCATCCCTTTTTCAGTAGAAAGCTGTTTATGCTTAGCTGTTGGCTAACGGTTCATGACTAACGATCACAGTCACCCAACACAATATCAACACTACCGATAATTGCAATTAAGTCTGCAATCATGTGATCTTTCGCTAAAACCGGGATCGCCTGAATGTGCATAAACGACGGTGTTTTAAAATGCACACGACGCGGCTTGTTACCACCAGTCCCATGTAGATAACACCCAATTTCACCGCGCGGGCTTTCGATCGCTACATACACTTCTTCATCTGGTGCAGAAAAACCTTCTGTCCACAATTTAAAGTGATGAATAACCGCTTCCATACTCGTGCCTAATTCAGAACGCGGCGGCGGAACATATTTACGATTCTCTGAGCGGAAAGGACCATCTGGTAATTTATCCACCGCTTGGCGAATGATCCGATGACTTTGGCGCATTTCTTGCACACGGCACATAAAGCGATCAAATACATCGCCATGCTCACCTAGTGGTACATCAAACTCATATTGATCGTAACCACTATAGGGCATCGCTTTGCGGATATCCCAGTTTACCCCGCTGCCACGCAACGCTGCACCACTCAATCCCCAGGCAAGAGCTTGATCAGGATCGATGATCCCAACCCCTTGTGTGCGATCAACCCAAATGGGGTTATTGGTTAGCAACGCTTCATAGTCATCCACACGGCGGGGGAAATCTTCTAAAAAGGCTTCCAATGCTGGTAAAAATTCTGGACGCAGATCACGCCATACACCACCAGGGCGGAAATATGACCCCATCATCCGCTGCCCAGAAAGCATCTCAAACATATCCAGGATTTTCTCACGCTCACGGAAGCAATAGAGAAAGACGCTCATCGCACCTAAATCCATCGCCTGGGTGCCTAGCCACACCAAATGACTGGCAATCCGCGACAACTCCAAGCAAATCACACGGATCGCCTGGGCACGCGGTGGAACATCCAGATCAACCAGTTTCTCAATCGCCATGCAAAATACCATGTTATTTGACATCGGCGAAAGATAATCCATACGATCTGTCAGAGTCACCGCTTTTTCGTAACTCTTGCTCTCGATATTTTTCTCAATGCCAGTGTGCAAAAAGCCAATATCTGGCAAGCAATTGACAATTTCTTCCCCATCCAGTTCCAACAACAAACGCAGCACGCCATGCGTACTTGGATGATGTGGACCCATGTTTAACAACATGGTTTCACCGGTAAACGCCCGTTCGGAAACCAGCCCTTTTAACTCCATCAGGCTGCCTTCCCACTGCTTCATTGTGTCACTAATCACCAAATCAGCCATAACAATAATCCTCTACTCTTTCGCAAATGGTTTATGCTGCAAAATTTCTTCCACATTGAAAGAAAACTGGATGGTTTCATAGCCAAGTGGATAATCACGACGATGTGGATGCCCATCCCAATCCTGCGGCATCAATAAACGACGCTTATCTGGATTCCCGTCAAAATCAATTCCCATCATGTCCATAATCTCACGTTCTAACCAATTGGCAGCGGGCCAAATAGTCACAACGCTCGGGATTACCGGCTCATCTTCATCAACAAATGCTTTAACACGTAAACGGCGATTATACAGCATCGAATAAATATGATAACTCACCCCAAATCGCCCTGGACGGGTGTTTTCTGGATAATAATCTACCGCGCTAATATCGGATAGATAGTTGTATAGCAAACCAGGGGTATCCCGCAGATATTTCAAAACAGTTGGCACGTCTTCCGGTGCAACAATAATTGTTGTCTCATCCCGAAAGTGCTTGACCGCCTGAACTTTATCAGGGAAGGCTGCCCGCACTGCATCTTCTGGTACTAAAGCTTTTTGCATCAATCACCTCCACAGCAAAAGCCGACTCAAAGCCGGGCGATGCTGATTTCATCTAATCCTCGATGTTGAAAACCACCCGGCTTAAGCAGGTGGTTATTGCTTTTATTCAAACTAACTTGCCCAATCTGCAATACGCTCACCGCGTATCTTTTCATGCAGCGTGAGGATGCCATGCATTAATTGCTCTGGGCGTGGCGGGCAACCCGCAACATAAACATCCACCGGAATAATTTCATCCACGCCTTGTACAACCGCATAATTGTTATAAACGCCACCGCAAGACGCACAATCTCCCATCGAGATCACCCACTTAGGATCAGACATTTGATCATAAAGTTGGCGCACAACCGGAGCCATTTTGCGCGTCACACGCCCCGCCACAATCATCAAGTCGGCTTGGCGTGGGCTAGCGCGGTTGAGTTCCATCCCAAAGCGTGATAAGTCATAGTTGCTTGCCTGGGTACTCATATATTCAATAGCGCAGCACGCCAAGCCAAACAACAGGGGCCAAGTTGCACCTGTCCGTGCCCAATTAATGGCTTCCTCTAATGTTGAGGTCACAACGCCTAAATTACCGAGTTTTGGTGTTACTCCCATTCCAACGCACCCTTCTTCCACTCATATATCAGACCAACAGTTAGAATAAATACAAATAAGCCCATCACAATCAAACCATAAAAGCCAAGCCCACGGAACACAACCGCCCAGGGCAAAAAGAAGATGACTTCAATATCAAACAAAATAAATAACACACCAATCAAATAAAATTTAACCGGCAAACGACGCACCGCCGGACCGATTGGCTTCATACCACTTTCATATGGTGCTGTTTTACGGGTGGTTGGGTTTTTAGGACCAAACACTGCCGAAATGTTGAGAATGATCAAAACAAGCCCGGTTGATAGCAAAAGCAACATACCAACGGGGGCAAATTGTTCAAGTGCCATAAGAACCTCTCATTTGTTCATTTTTGAACAATCAAAAACTAAATATAGATTAGCATAATGGTGGTAGCACGTCAAATAGGCTATCGGCACAAGGATAACGTACTTTAGACGAAAAAAAAAGTGAATTTAACCGTGGGAATTGGGAATAAAGAATTTTATGGATATAAAAATTAACATGCTTTAAAAAATGATGAGATTATCTCGGTATTGCCAAAGGATAAATCCCCTGGCAACGCTAACATGTGGGATTTATCCTCTAGCCGGAAACATCCCCACTCCCTAACCGTAGAGTCGTCCTTTTAATTGAATTGTGATCGCTCGTTCATGTAATGTCAAAATATCTTGAACAACTAGTTCACGATTTTGCGCATGTTGAAATGCGTTTTGTGGGTCTTCCGTCCCAACACTGAACATATAATGCGTGCCAGGTACAACCCGTAAATTAGCAGAGGGAAATTCCATCAAAGATAGAAAGTCCATCATACCAGTTAACCCCACCAAGCGATCTCGATGCCCTAACATAATCCGAAAGAATTCCCAATTACGTGCAATTTCATAGTTATCTAACCGCCCCATCGCCATAAACGTCGCACCAGTTACACCACGTGGGGTCTCATTATATTGATCACTGTGAATACCTTTTACTCGTTCACTAGCACCCGCACATAATATCTCAATCATTGTCGGTTTAATCATGCGCTCAAAAATTTTTAACGCACTCACTCGTTGTAAAATGCCAATGCCTAATCCTAATGTGGTATAAAACCGACGATACTGTTCATCTTCTAATAACAAAGCTGGGGCAAGCGCGTAACGAGTGACTTCGCCATCGTTCCAATGAATTGGATTGAGATAGAACAATGTCGCGCCGCCCATACTATGCCCCACTAAATTAATCACCTTATGATTCAGTTCACCACGTTGACGACGGATTCGCATCAGGTCAATCCAGCGTTGCAATGTACGCATCGCAGCCGGCGGATTACATGCTTCTAATGCTGGTGTTTCTGTCTCAAATATCGTTCCACCAAAGCCATTATGATCTACAGCAATAGACACCAACCGTCGGTTGGACATAGTTACCATCCCTGGTAGGTCTTCCCAAATTCGATAATTCCCCGTCCAACCGTGGATGAAGATCACATAACCCTGCACTTCATGATCCAACCGCGCTACTAACAACTCATCGGGCGTTTCATAATCTTCCGTCCAGATGATCTGCCATTTGAACTCCGTCAAACCAGCTTCTTCTAAAAAAGCATATCCCTCATCCGCTGGAATATAGCCCCGTTCAATTAGATGTGTTAAATAATATGTCGCTGTATAAGTGTTAGGGACATCCCCTACTGCACGTTCAGAATACCCTAATACCCATGTCATAGTTGAAGAGCGTCGTTGCATGTTGTGCAATCCTCCATAAAATGCTCATCAAGCATTGCGCTATCTTGATTTATTTTGGAGGCAAGCCAACATTAACGCAACTTCAGCCGCATAATAACAGTTTCAGAAAATCCTGTTGCCGCATAAAATGCCCGTGCTTGGTCATTTGCACGGTGCGTATTGACCATCACAGACCCCAAATTTAGTTGATCCGCACGCCGCAACACTTCCCCCATCAATGCTGCCCCCACCCCACGCCGCTGAAATGTCGGCAATACCGCCATATCGTTAATAAACCCACGTCCTTCTGTTAATCCGCGCACAATCGATAACACAATACACCCAATAATCATCGGGGTGGATTGACAGGTCTGTGCAACATAAATTTCCATCCCATATGATTCACGAAAACGCAATTCAACTTCGCGCCACTGTTCCGCAGTGAGTTGACGATTAGACGGGATTAATTCCAACAGTGCCATGACTTCACGATAATCATTCGCCTCTGCCCGGCGGATAATAAAATCGACATCGTCCGGCTGTTTTTGGTCATTCAAAATACCACTCGCTTGTAGTCGCAACCACTCAGCCATGATCTCGCGATGAGTCCGAAACGGGATAAGCGGCACTTCAGTTGGTGTGAACACCCGTGCATCCGCTGCATCGTCCCCTGCGCGTAACTCTCCTCCAATAGGACGCATCCGATAAAAGATCATAATCCCACTGACGGGTGGACCTTCTGGGAAAGAATTAACCCCCATCAGCTCGATAATTTCTACTTTTAAGCCGGTTTCTTCTTCTGCCTCACGAATCGCCGCTTCCTCCGCAGATTCGTCTGCTTCTACAAAGCCACTTGGTAATGTCCATTCACCTTGGTGCGGGGGATTCTTACGCTGGATCAACACCACCCCACCATTCATCTCAATTAGTAAACCAACACCCGGCACCGGATTATGATAATAAACATAGCCACAATGATCACAAGAAGGGCGCATCCGCCCGCCTTCCTCACGTAAGGTCAATTCATGTGTACAAATTGGGCAATATTTGAGGTCTGTCATCGACTTTCTACTTTCGGTAAAACATCACAGGTTGAATCATAGCATAAACAAAATCAAAAAGAGGGGGCACATCCCCCTCATCATAAGAATATGTCAGTTTCAAAATTAAATGAGAAACAGTTGCTACGAAGTATGTTACATTTCGAGATAATCACGCAATTGACGGCTGCGTGTTGGATGCCGCAATTTACGCAATGCTTTCGCTTCAATCTGGCGAATGCGCTCGCGGGTTACACCAAAGTGTTTACCAACTTCCTCTAGCGTATGATCTTGCCCATCTAATAAGCCGAAACGCATTTGCAAGACCTCACGCTCACGGTCACTTAATACCCCTAGTGCGGAACGAATTTGCTCTTTTAAAAGCTGGCGACTAGCAGCATCCACCGGACCCATAATCTTATCATCTTCAATAAAGTCCCCCAACAAGCTGCTATCTTCCTGTCCAATAGGCATCTCTAAGCTCATTGGCTCTTGGCTGATGCGCATAATTTTGCGGACTTTTTGTGCTGCCCGGCGTAGTTTACGTTGTAATCCCGGGTCTAAGTGTGTACCACTTTCTCGCAATAATTTAATTGCTTGGGTTTCTTCTGGCGTTAGGAAATCCATTTCCAATGCGATTTGTTCCGCAGATGGTTCTGCGCCATATTTTTGCAATAAATCACGCTGAACACGCATCAGCCGATTGATCGTCTCTACCATATGAACCGGAATACGAATCGTACGTGCCTGGTCAGCAATTGCTCGGCTAATCGCTTGTCGAATCCACCAGGTTGCATAGGTGCTAAACTTATACCCTTTTGTATGATCAAACTTTGCCACCGCCCGCAACAAACCGATGTTGCCCTCTTGTATCAAATCCAGAAAGTTAATCCCTCGCCCCATATACCGCTTGGCTACACTAACAACCAGGCGCAAGTTGGCACGTGTTAACGCTTCTGCCGCCATTTCTGCTTTATTTTCAATTTGTTCAAACAAATATGGCAAATCTTCAACGGATTCCTCATCTGCCAATAACCAGTGTTGAAATTGTTCTTTAGATGGTAATTGCCCCTTGTTTTCTCGATAGTAGCGGCGGATTTCCATCTGTAAATCAAATGGAATGAGTGATAGTCCATGCATCACATCAAATAATCTGTGTGCAAGTTCGTTCCATTGCTCATCCCGTCCCCATTCCTTTTGTCGTAAGTATTGTCGGATATAAGATGTATTATCCACATCCCAATCTTGATACACCGCTTGTACTTCATCCACCAATTGACGAAAATCCGGTGGGTCTACCTCAAATTGCTCAGCTAACTGCTCAACTGTTTCCCAGTTGTTCATCACATGCTCATAAGCCCGCTGAACAACATCAATTAGACGGGGCAAGCCTTTATCTACCTCAGTTTGAGTGTCATCAATCCGTGATAGATCATCCAACAATTCTTGTACTAGGCGTTCTGCTGCAATTTGAATACTCAGCCATATCTCACGATTGGTATTTAAGAGCGGCACCTGCCCAATCTCTTTCAAATACATCCGCACCGGATCATCCGCCAGCGTGATCGCTTCTATCCGACTGGTGTCCAGCTCATCGTCATCATCCAGTTCATCTAAGTCATCTAAATCGTCATCTATATCTTCCGTGACTAACTCATCCAACCCATCATCGTCCATATCATCATCATCAAAATCAAAGTCTTCTGCCAGGTCATCAACGGGTTGTTGCTGTTTCTTTTTGGGTTGTTCACGTTTTTTAGGCATCTATTGTTAACCTCGCTTATGAAAATTTCTTGCTTTGCTGCTGAATTTCGTAGTCAAGTTTTTCTCGTGCTAATTTTAATAAAGACACTTGCTGACTTGTCTGTAACATGTCCTGAGCCGGCAAATCCGATTGAATGAAATATAACTCTGTTAATTGCTGTCGAATCCGATTCCGGCGTAATTCCATCGCTTTTAAGACTAATTCCAGACCATCATTCAAAACAGAACGCGCCTGTTTTTCATATTGCCGTAAAGCACTTGTCAAATCCGCCTGAAAACGCCCCTTGATGCGGGCTGTAATCATATGAGTATCATTCCAGTTTAATAAGCTATCCAATACTGGGTGTAATATGATGTCAAGCGTTGACTGCAAATAATCCTGCACGTCCTGATCCTGTTGTTGAATTGCCATTTCAAATAATTTCATGATTACCTGATAATCCGTCCGTGTAAAATCCCCCCAATTAAAATCACTTAATGGACCGTTTAGCAGCCGTGCATCCCCATTTGCCAACTCACGAAATTTACGGTTAACCTGATAATACATATCAGGATACTGAATCAACATCTTCAGACAGTAGCGTTCTGGCTCATGTGGCGGTGAAGATTCCGGTAACACTTGCGGTTGTGGCGCAACAGACAAGCCATAATCATCATCCTCTAAACTCGGCGGAATCATGGCATCGTCATAGTCTAATGGTGGCGGTTCATTAGTTGATGGTGGACGAGCTAATTTTTGATGACGCGCTTGCTCCTCCTGTGCCCATGCCAACAAGTCTGCCTCAGCAATACGCAACCTTCGCGCTAATTTCTGGACGTTCTCTCTGGTATAAATGTTACTTTCTGAAGCAGTTAGAATAGGCAATACCCGCCGTGCCACTGCCTCACGCTGTGGTAACCCAGCATCCGCCGGTAATGTCGCCAATTCCATGTCGATGACAAAATCTGCCACAGGCATCGCACTGTCTAACACGGTCTGCCATTGTTCAGGGTGTTCGCGGATGAAATCATCAGGGTCTTTGGCATCTGGAATTTGCAAAATACGAATATCAACCATCAACCGCCCAGCGTAATCCGCTTGCAATGTTTGACGGGCTGTTTCCAAACTACGGCGCATTGCATTTTGCCCAGCAACATCAGCATCCAAGGCGAGGATCAATTTTTTGGCGTAGCGTGCCAGGGTTTTGATCTGTGTTTCAGTTAGGGCTGTGCCCATTTGCGCTACCACATTCATAAACCCTGCCTGCTGCGCGGTGATTGCATCCATATAGCCTTCCACAATCACCGCCGTTTCTGTGTCACGAATAGTGCGCTTTGCTGTATCTAGCCCGAACAACGTTTGACTTTTATCAAACACCGGTGTTTGAGGTGAATTGAGATATTTAGGACTGTCCTGTGGGTCTAAAGCACGTGCCCCAAATCCAATGACCCGTCCCCGTTCATCTCGGATTGGTATCATCAACCGATTACGAAACCGGTCATATACCTGTCCTTGATCGTTTTTAATGGCTAAACCCGCCTCGATGATGTCCTCCTCAGGATAGCCAAGTTGCTTCAGTTCATCCAAAATATGTTGCCAACTCGGTAAGGCATAGCCAATTTGGAAACGCTGAATTGTTTCTAACGTAAACCCACGCTTATCCCGCGCATATCCCAACGCTGTATCATTTTGCATCAGTTGTTGATGAAAAATATCGGCAGCAGCCTGCAAAACACCTCGTAAAATATCCCCACGTTCCGCACGCTCACGCGCTTGTGGCGACTCTTCTTGTAGACGAACACCCGCTTGCTTAGCGAGTTCGGTCAGTGCCTCACGAAAGTCCCAACCATGATATTTTTGTGCAAAACTAAAAATATCCCCGCCTTCTGCACACGCACCAAAACAACGCCAA
Organism: Chloroflexota bacterium; assembly: GCA_003696565.1. Classification (GTDB taxonomy): domain Bacteria; phylum Chloroflexota; class Anaerolineae; order Aggregatilineales; family Phototrophicaceae; genus DAOTWY01. Next base: position 11,316 of record RFHA01000129.1, on the reverse strand, counting down.
CTTTGAGTATCTGGGTTTACGACAAAGGATGGAGTTTTCTCATTGTGAAATGGACAACAGGCTTTATAATATCGCCCGGCTTTTTTGATGGGAACATACTGCTGAATATAACTAACAATATCCAGCCTTGTTTTAATTTCCTCAGTTACCGACATCCCGCACCCTATTGACCCTCTTTAGATCAATCATTATATAGGTGGGGAATAGGACGTGCAACATAACACTTTCAGAAAAGGATTAAGAATCGGTTGGTAATAAAAAACGGGTGAGCATCCCCACCCGTAAAGTTCTTAAAATCCAGCTAATTCACTTAAATCGGCTCGCCCTGTTTGCATCGCACTAATCGCTTGTAAAAGTGCGTGACGATTTTGACGAATTGCCGGGTCATCGGCATTGACGAGTACCCCATCGTTCTTGCCCGTGCCAAAATATGCCGTCACTGCTGGGATCATTGGCACAAATGCCGTCAGAAAGGCATCTACATTCCCATCAGATGGAATCTGTGCAGCTTGAAACGCCTCATACAAAGCATGCTCTTCCGCCTGTTGGAATAACCCCGGATCAATGGTGTATCGTTCTGTATCCCCCCGTGTGATGCGAACACACCGTGCAAAGCTATCCAGAATTTCTGCCCAGTCCTCACGTATGACCCAAGCAGAAAGCTGCTCCACCCCCTGTAATGCCCGATATGGATTTGTGCTTTGCGCTGCTAAAACTGCATTAATCACATCGGTCGCAAAGCCCTTCTCACTTAACCATACCCGCAACCGTCCGGCAATAAACTCCAGCACTTGGGTTTTAGCCGCCTCTGTAACGTGAATCGGTTGTGCCGCCGCCACTAAATTCACTGCCTGTAGCAAATCCGCATCAATCGCTTTATTTATCATAATTTCAATGATGCCTAACGCCGCCCGGCGTAAGCCATACGGGTCTGCGGTAGATTTTGGTGCAAGCCCAGCAGCAAATAACCCCACTAAGCTATCCAGACGATCCGTTAATGCGAGTAGCGTGCCAGATGGCGAAGCAGGCAACATATCCCCAGCATGACGTGGCAACCAATGCTCGAATATCGCGTCAGCAACCTCTTGTGGATAACCACTTAACAGCGCATATTCACGCCCCATTATCCCTTGTAAGGAGGTCATTTCAACAACCATCTGCGTCGCTAGGTCTGCTTTGGCAATTTGCGCGGCACGCTCCGCAATCGCAATATCCGTGCTATCTATCCTAAACAAATTGCCTAAACCAGCAACTAACCCTGCCACACGATGATTTTTATCTAACATAGAGCCTAAATGCTCTTGGAATGTGAGCGTACTAAGGCGCGGCAAATAATCCTCAAGACGTTTTTTGCGATCTTCATTATAGAAAAATTCCGCATCAGAGAAGCGTGCCCGAATCACATGCTCATTCCCATGTGTTACTTTGTCCAAATGCTTGTCATCACCGTTGCGCACTGTGATGAAATATGGCATCAGTTTGCCTTCAGCATCCAACACCGGGAAATAACGTTGATGCTTCCGCATAACCGTAATCAGCACTTCGCGCGGCAATTGTAAATACTTTTCATCAAACCGCCCCAGTAATGCTGTGGGTGCTTCAACTAAATTAGTCACCTCATCCAACAACGCCGGATCATCAGGAATCGTACCATTCACTTCTGTCGCCAACTTGTTGAGTTGTTCAACAATGATTTCACGCCGTTCTTCACGTGAAATAGCAATCCCCTGTGTCCCCATCGTATCAAAATAATCTTGGATATCTTCCAACAATTCTGGCAAAGAGCCATATGGACGCAACCCATGTGTCACATTGCCACTCACCACGCCAGCATATTCAAACGGGATAATCGAATCGCCGAATAATGCCACAATCCAGCGAATTGGGCGTGAAAATGTGATATTCGTGTGGTTCCATCGTATAGATTTTTTGAACTTTAAATCTGCAATTAAAGCAGGGAATGCTTCTTGTAGCACTACACCAACTGGTTGTCCCTGCTCTTTGACAGTGACCATAACATACTGCCCACCATCAACGTCTTCAACACGCAAATCCGAGACATCCACCCCCTTACCACGCGCAAAACCTTCCGCAGCTTTGGTTGGTTTACCATCCGCATCAAACGCACGGCTTGCTGGTGGTCCTTTCTCTACCCGTTCAATATCGGTCTGATATGGTGCAACCTTTTTAGCATACACAACCAATCGCCGAGGTGTGCCATATACAAAGACCCCTTCATGCTCTAAGCGCAAACGATCAAACAAGCGCGGCGCAGAATCGGTTAACTGTGCCAGCGCGTCATCCAAATCATCCGCAGGCAATTCCTCTACACCAATTTCCAGCAATACATCCGCAGGTTCATTTGGCGGTGCATGCAACAATGCCGTTTCGCTCACTTTACGAACAGGCGGTTCACCCCAATCTTCGCTTTTCTTCAATAAGGGATACCCTAATGCTTCTCGATCCGCAACATAGGCTTTAGCCACGTTGCGCGTCATATCACGCATCCGTCGGAAGTAATTGGCACGTTCTGTCACGCCGATTGCGCCACGGGTATCTAACACATTAAATAAGTGACTGCATTTCAACACATAATCATAGGCAGAAATCAACGCCCCGCCCGCCAATGCGTTTTTATATTCATTCTCGTAAATGTCATACACCTGCTTGAGTGCATCCACATCAGCAATATCAAAATAATATTTACAATGTTCAACTTCCTCTTTGAACATCATCTCATGGTAGGTGACACCAGGCAGCCAATCAATTTCCCAAACGGAGTTTTTACCTTGTAATGCCAATACAATCCGCTCAATTCCGTAAGTAATTTCTACAGAGACCGGGTCTAATTCAACCCCGCCAGCTTGTTGAAAATAAGTAAACTGAGTAATTTCTTGACCATCTAGCCAGACTTCCCAGCCTAACCCCCAAGCCCCTAATGCAGGCGATTCCCAATTATCTTCCACAAAACGGATGTCATGCTCACGCGGGTTGATCCCTAATGCTTCTAATGACTTTAAATAGAGTTCCTGCGGATTACCGGGGTCAGGTTTGAGGATCACCTGATATTGATAATACTTTTGCATTCGGTTTGGGTTTTCTCCAAACCGCCCATCATCTGGGCGGACAGATGGCTCAACATATGCCACACGCCAGGGTTCAGGACCAAGCACGCGCAACGTCGTTGCTGGGTTCCCCGTCCCTGCACCAACTTGCACATTATACGGTTCCCAAATCAAACAGCCTTGCTCTGCCCAAAATTCATGTAATCTAAGGATAACTTGCTGGAAGTTAAGCGGTTTAGCCATAGTATTTCCTAATGTGTTTGTTTTGCTAACAACATCATCATTATAATGTGATCATGCCTGATTATCCACCGAAAGGTTAATATTTGCCTAGAAGGCGTAACGTTCGTTGATCCCCTGTGTTTTAGTTACATGAAAGGAAGGAGCAACACTTGAGTTTTTTCAGTCGCAAGCCTAAAAAACCCAATTACAAAGACTTAACCGATCTCGAGTTGGTAGAGCTAGCGAAGGATGACCAAGATGCTTTTGGGGAAATCTATGAACGCTATGTCAAAAAAATCTACAACTATATCTATTATCGCACCAGCAACCAGCATGATGCAGAAGATTTAACAGCTCGTGTGTTTTATCGGGCGATGAATCATATCAAAAATTATGAAGATAAAGGGGTGCCTTTTCAGGCGTGGTTATATCGCATTGCACATAACTTAGTGGCAAACTGGCATCGTGACCGGGGACGGCATAAAATTATCCCGCTAGACGAGTTTGTCGCAACAAGCCTGCGGTCAGAAGCACCAGACTACGCCGCAGAAAGCAACGAAGAGCAAGAACAACTACTCGCAGCCATTCGCCGCCTACCACCGGAACGCCAACAACTTCTGATTCTAAAATTTGTTGAGCAACTTTCCAACGCAGAAATTGGCGAGATTATGAATCGAACAGAAGGTGCTATTAAATCTTTGTACCACCGTACGCTTATCGCCCTACGTGACGATTTACAGATACAAGAAATGACCCATAGAAAGGCGAAATGAGACAGGCTATGTCAGATGTAGAATTACAAAATCTATTTAATGATATAACGGATGCCATCCTAACCGGTGATGAAACAACTGTTAATCAACTGGCACCCAACGTACCTCATGAAATCCCCTTATTGATTCATGAGCTACACACTGCTTTTCAGTTAAAGCAACCGTCTGATCAGTTTGTTCGTTCACTTAAGCGCGATCTCATCGGGCAAAATTATCCCCGTACAAGCCGTGTTCACCGCTTGCCGGGGCGTGTTCAGCTTGCTACCGGCATTGCTGCTTTAGTTGCCGGGTTGATGTGGGTCGCACGGCGGCGCGATGTCCGTAGTACAAACGATGTCGATGTCCCCGTTTTACAGCAGCAGCCATAAACTTGCCAAACAAACCTGAAATTTGTATAATCTCTTCAAATAGGCGCAAATCGCGCCTACCTCATATTCATGGCTTGACAGGCAGGCACGGCGTTGTCTATAATATACGTTCCTGTACCTCTATTGATTCATATCTAAATTGTTTTCTCAGAATGAAAGCGAACCTTCCCCGGCTTGTGTGTGATTGTGTCTAAGGAGCGGCGCTTTGGATATATCTAAGATTAAGAACTATGCCCGTACAGCCGATGTGCAAGAACTTCCCTCACTGATTGAAGTCCAATTACAATCTTTTGAGTGGTTCATCCGTGAAGGGCTAATTGAGCTATTTGACGAAATCAGCCCAATTGAAAGCTTTAATGGTAACTTACGGTTGTATCTACCCGGCAACAGCCCAGAAGCAGAACAGTTTGGGCTGACATATTGGTTTGAAGAACCGAAATACAGCAAGGAACTATGCCTAGAACGTGATATGTCCTATGCGGCTCCGCTGTATATTCGTGTAGCGTTGGTCAACCGTGAAGCCGGTGATGAAGTCGTCATCTCCGATATTTTCATGGGTGACTTCCCTATCATGACGGAAAAAGGCACGTTTATTATCAATGGAACCGAACGTGTCGTCGTCAGCCAGTTAATCCGTTCTCCAGGGGTCTATTTTGATGCAGAAGAAGATCGTACCACCGGTCGCCTGCTAGCAAACGCCAAACTCATCCCAGATCGTGGGGCATGGATGGAGTTTGAAACCCGCAAAACAGACCACCTCACCATCAAGTTCAACCGTAAACGCACCATCCCCGTTACCATCTTGTTACGGGCATTGGCGGCAGTCGATGATGGCTTGCCAGCAGAGCTTTCTCCTATCCAAACGGGCGAAGATGATGAGCTACTAGCACTCTATGCCGAAGTTGATGACAACGAAGCGCATCAATTCATCGCAAGTACTATCAAAGTTGAACCTCAGTGGGAATTGAAAAAAGACCAGACAATTGCAGAAGCCGCATTGCTGGAATTTTATAAACGGATGCGCCCAGGAGACCCCCCAACCTTGGATAACGCCCGTGAATATCTACAAAGCCAACTATTTGATCAACGGCGTTATGACCTAGAGCGTGTTGGTCGGTATAAACTCAACCAACGGTTGAATCTAGATGGCACTATTTCCCGCAAAATCCGCACCGTCACCAAAGCTGATATTGTCAAATTGGTCGAGCGGATGATTTTAATCAACAACGGCAAAGTTGGACCGGATGATATTGATCATCTGGGTAATCGCCGCGTTAAAACCGTTGGCGAATTGATTATGAATAAGCTGCGCGTAGGGCTACGCCGGACTGAGCGCGTCGTCAAAGAGCGCATGTCCATCCGCGAGACAGATAACCTCACGCCTGTTAGCTTAATCAACATCCGCCCAGTGGTTGCCGCCATCCGTGAGTTCTTCGGCTCATCACAGCTTTCCCAATTTATGGAACAAACCAACCCCTTAGCGGAATTAACCCACAAGCGCACTTTATCCGCACTTGGTCCTGGTGGGTTGCGGCGTGAGCGTGCCGGGTTCGATGTTCGTGACGTGCATCATAGTCATTATGGGCGCATTTGCCCAATCGAAACGCCAGAAGGTCCCAACATCGGTTTGATCGGTCGTTTGGCAAGCTATGCGCGGGTCAATGAATATGGTTTTATTGAAACGCCCTATCGTAAAGTCATCAAATTCCTGGAATTAGATGATGAGCGCATTTTAGGGCGTGAACTCCGCGATGATATTGAGGATAAAGATGGCAATTTGCTAGCAGAAGAAGGGACAATTATTGATGAAGCTGTCCTGAATACCCTTAAAAAAGCTGGCATTGAAAAAGTACCTGTTGTTCCCTTCGTCACGCCAGAAATTGTCTATCTTTCAGCAGATGCAGAAGACAACTACGTCATCGCCCAGGCAAATACCCCTGTGGATTCGATGATGCAAATTTCAACCAATCGCGTATCAGCACGGCATAATCAATTGTTCACCATTGTACCACGCCAACGCATCGACTATATGGACGTTGCCCCACGTCAAATCGTAGGGATTAGCGCGGCGTTGATTCCCTTCTTGGAGCATGACGACGCAAATCGTGCTTTGATGGGGTCTAACATGCAGCGTCAGGCTGTGCCGTTGCTCAAACCAGAGGTCTCCCGCGTGACTACCGGTATGGAAAGCCAAGCCGCTTACGATAGCGGTCAGGTGTTGATCAGTGAGGTTAGTGGCGAAGTCACCAGTGTACAAGGCGAGCGCATTGTCATCCGCATGGAAAATGGCGAAGAAAAAGTCTATCGCCTACGAAAATATGATCGCTCTAATCAATCCACCTGCATCGACCAACGCCCCGTCGTCCGTAAAGGGGAATACGTCCACGCCGGGCAAATTATCGCCGATAGCTCATCCACCGTTTACGGCAATTTGGCATTAGGTCATGATGTCTTAGCGGCATTCCTCTCCTGGGATGGTGGTAACTATGAGGACGCGCTGCTTATCAGTGAAGAAATGCTGCGTAATGACAAGTTTACCAGCATCCACATTGAAAAACATGAAGTCGAAGCACGGGATACCAAACTCGGACCGGAAGAGATCACCTACGACATTCCCAACGTCGGTGAAGAAGCCCTTAAAGACCTAGACGAATTTGGGATTATTCGCATTGGGGCAGAAGTTGGACCCAACGACATCTTAGTTGGTAAGATCACCCCCAAAGGGGAAAAAGAACTCAGTCCAGAAGAGAAATTGCTCCGTGCAATTTTTGGTGAACAAGCCCGCGAAGTCAAAGACTCTTCCTTGCGCCTGCCACACGGTGATCGTGGTAAGGTGGTGGATGTTAAAACCTTCACCCGCGAAGAACACCGAGACTTACCCGCTGGCGTAGAAAAAATGGTGCGGGTCAGCGTGGCACAGCGTCGTAAATTAACCGTTGGAGATAAAATGGCAGGTCGTCATGGTAACAAAGGCGTGATCTCACGTATTGTCGCCATTGAAGATATGCCCTACTTAGAAGATGGTACTCCTGTTGAAATCATCCTCAACCCAACCGGTGTTCCAGGACGTATGAATATCGGGCAGGTTTTGGAGTTGCATCTCGGCTGGGCTGCGGATCGACTCGGCTTCCGTGCCATCACACCAGTGTTTGACGGCGCAAAAGAATATGAAATCCGTGCCGATATGGGGCGCGCCTGGATGATTGATGAAGCCTGGGGTGAAATCACTGAACGGGCATGGGCATGGATCAAAAGCTTTGATTATGATCCTGACGATTTACAAGATGACGATGAAGTACGTCGTTTGTTTATCCATGAATGGCTCAAAGATGATCCTAAATACAACACTGATCTGCTCATCACAGATCAAAATTATGCCCGTCGCGCCGTATTATATGAGTGGCTGACAGAAAAAGGCTATAACCCCGACGACATCCTGATGTTTGATACGACTGGTCTCAGTGTAGAAGAGCGCGCCCGCCGCGATGACAACGCCATTGATGCACTCTATCGTCTGTGGGTCGCCAAATATTCACCAGACACGGTCATTCCAGAAGGAGCAGACCCCAAGGAAGTACAACGTATTGCTGATCGTGTCATGTTTGAAGTTGGGCAGCCTATCCCGCTTTATGGCAAGCATAAACTCTATGATGGACGCACCGGTGATCCATTTGATAATCCGGTTGCAGTAGGATATGTCCATATGCTCAAGCTCGCTCACTTGGTAGAGGACAAAGTTCACGCACGTTCAACCGGACCTTACTCCTTAGTGACCCAACAACCGCTTGGCGGTAAGGCACAATTTGGTGGGCAGCGGTTCGGTGAGATGGAAGTGTGGGCGTTAGAAGCATACGGTGCAGCCTATACCCTACAGGAAATGTTGACCGTTAAATCGGACGACGTACAAGGACGTGTTAAGACTTATGAGTCAATCGTCAAAGGTGAGCCAATTGAAGAACCAGGCATCCCAACCAGTTTCCGCGTATTGGTCAAGGAACTGCAAAGCCTCGGTCTTGCTGTAGAAGCCATCACAGATAGCGGTGAAATTCTCAGCTTTGGTAAAGACGATGACCAAAACAAACAGCCCAAAATGCCTACAGGTATTTTTGGTAAGATCGACTCTGAATCAGAGTAACCTCATTAGAAACACTATTTATGAGTAGCATTGCCAGGAGATTTATCCCTTGGCAACCGCTTTTCTCACCTAATCTATTTGAGGTACAAGCCGCTTTTAAGGTAAAATAAGGGTAGCCCGATGAGCTACCCTTTTTCTATGCCACGCAGTTTATATACATAGGGGTTTTTCCCCTATCATCCTTAAAGACAAATATAACTTGCTGATAAAATTACTGGAGTATTGTAATATGAGACAAGCATTTAAGATCGAAGGCACGCCGCCTAAGTATCGTGCTTTTACATTGCAAACTTTTCAAAAAATCCCACAAATCGCTCGATTATCCAAAGAAGAAAAATTTGCTATTAAAGTCGTTGGCAATGTGCTACCTTTCCGTGTCAATAATTACGTCATAGAAGAATTGATCGATTGGGACAATTACCAAGATGACCCTATCTTCACCCTAACATTCCCCCAAAAAGGGATGCTCATACCAACTCATTTTAATCAAATGGCAACGCTATTAAAACAAGGTGCATCATCACAAGTCATCCACAAAACAGCCAATGCTATTCGTATGCAGCTTAACCCCCACCCCGCCGGACAAATAGAACACAATGTTCCTCAGGTTGATGGTATTAAGCTGACAGGCGTGCAACACAAATATCGAGAGACTGTGTTATTCTTCCCCAGCCAGGGGCAAACATGCCATGCATATTGCTCATTCTGTTTTCGTTGGCCCCAGTTTGTAGGTATAGATGAACTCAAATTTGCAATGAAAGAAACGCAATTGCTTATCAAATATCTTCGGCAGCACCCGGAGGTAACAGATATTTTATTCACCGGTGGCGATCCAATGATTATGCGGACAAAAGCGTTCGCTTCTTACATCGAACCAATCCTGCAAGCTAATCTACCGAATATCAAGACCATTCGCATTGGTACCAAATCATTAAGTTATTGGCCCTATCGGTTCCTCACGGATTCTGATGCAGATGCAATGCTAGACTTATTCAAGCGAATCGTTGATTCTGGTATCCATTTGGCAATCATGGCACATTTTAATCATCCGAGAGAACTTCAAACACACGCACTAGAAGCAGCGGTAGAACGAATTCGTAGTACAGGCGCACAAATCCGTACACAATCCCCTATCCTTGCACATATTAATGATGATGCAAAAACCTGGGCAACCATGTGGCAACAACAAGTTAATTTAGGGATGATCCCTTACTATATGTTTATCGTCCGAGATACCGGCGCACAACATTTTTTTGGTATCCCACTTGTTCGTGCCTGGGAGATTTTCCGTGATGCCTATAAGCAAGTCAGCGGTATTTGCCGTACTGTACGTGGACCAAGTGCTAGTGCCAAACCCGGCAAAATTCAAATTCTGGGCGTAACACAAGTGGCTGGTAAAAAAGTCATTGCTATGCGTTTTATACAGGGACGTAATCCTAATTGGGTGCATCGTCCATTTTTTGGTGAATATGACGACAAAGCCATTTGGCCCACTGAATTATCCCCCGCATTTGGTGAGAAACAGTTTTTCTTCGAGCAAGATGAAAAACAGATGCTTGTTGATAAACAAACAGCAACCACAGCTTAAGAAACAGGTCTAGAATCTATGCGGACAACAGCAATAAAACTTACACACATCATACTTTGCCTAATAATTGTCCGCATCATTTCATCCTTAATAATCGTCCATCCTCATAAGGTATTATTGTGAATATCACGACACTGCATCAGTGGGCTATCAGCCCAAAGCAAGCCGTTCAATTACAAAAAACGCTCGCCAGCAAAATCATTGATAACACGCCTCTTCATACACACGATATTCAATATGTTGCCGGCGTGGATGTTAGTGTCAAAAACAATATTTCACGGGCGGCAGTGGTTGTCTTGCGCTTCCCCGAACTCACTGTAACTGAGACGGTTACCGCAACCATGCCTACCCCCTTCCCTTATATCCCTGGTTTATTGAGTTTTCGGGAAGGTCCGGTACTCGTCCAAGCATTTGAACAACTACACCAAGAGCCAGATGTTTTCATTTTTGATGGCATGGGGCGGATGCACCCACGACGCATCGGCATTGCTTCACATATTGGATTATGGCTCAATAAGCCTACGATTGGTTGTGGCAAAACACACTTTATCGGCACATACGATGAACCAGATAACACACGCGGCGCGTATTGTCATGTCATGGATCACGGTGAGATAGTGGGCGTTGTGCTACGCACTCGTACAAACGTCAAACCCGTGTATATCTCAACTGGACATCGAATTAATCTCGAATCTGCCATCACAATCACACTAGCTTGCACGCCCAAATATCGCTTACCAGAACCAATTCGTCAGGCACATAATGCAGCAGGATCAGTCTTATGAAGACTAATCCAATATGAAACAACGCTCAATGACAACAGTTACTAGAGACTAAACATCTTCATATTCACGCAAGGCATCAAATACGCCACGTAGCAATTCTAAAAAGCGGAATTCCCCATCAGTATACATTGCACTGATGATGTATGTGCTGCTGCCAACCTGCACAATTCCGGCATCATTTGTTACTCGCCCCACTGGGGAATCTTCCGCAGGGATAACGCCATCCTTGCCGATGTATTCTCCCCATACACGTTCAATAAATGACTGATATTCATCCGCCTGTAAGGAGAGCAACCAGCGTGTCGTATCAACTGCCTCCTGTGCCTGTGGATGAACGGCATCAAACCGCCCACGCTGCAATAATCGCAAGTAAAATTCAG
>RFHA01000128.1 GCA_003696565.1 Chloroflexota bacterium | reverse complement strand
TGTTAGAGAGAATACAACGCTGTATGCCTCTGTTAATAACCCCGCTGGGGGCAAGCCTGTGACGGCAAATACCATTGTGACAATCAAAACACATCGTACAGATGGCATATTCCGGTACACAACAGATAGCGAAGTTTGGTGGCACGTTGATGTAAGCGGCATTGGAACTGGATGGTTGCCACAATCTGTTCTGGAACGGGTGAATAATTAAAGCTTTTCCGTTAATTGCAGGTAGAAAGGTACACAATCAAATTTATATCCTTCCTAAAGACGTTTCGCCGATCTATCCCACCACCTGAGTCATACATCATTCCGATGTCGCCAGAGCGTCATCTGACGATTGAAGGGGCATGGAATGTCCGAGACATCGGCGGTTTAGAAACACATCATGGTAAGCGGGTCAAACGCGGGTTAATTTATCGTAGCGGTGCGTTATCCGATTTAACCCCTGCCGGTATACAACAATTCCAAACATTGGGCATTCAAACCATTTGTGATATGCGCAGTGTTGAGGAAGCCCAAACCGCGCCGGACTATTTGCCGCCCAATGTCCAATATTTTCATGAGCCGCTGGATACAGAGGACAATCAACTAGAACGATTGCTTTCTATTCTGATCTTTCGCCGTCGGCTTAAGAAAATAATGCTGCGTACGTATACGAGAGTGATGGTTGACCGTAACGCCCCGCTGATGGGTCGGATTTTACGCCGGTTAGCAGACCCGCAAAATCGCCCTGCCATCATTCACTGCTCAGCGGGGAAAGACCGCACCGGTGTGTTAACTGCCCTATTGTTAGGATTGCTTGGTGTCCCTGAATCAACGATTATCGCGGATTACACTCAAACCAATTTGGCATATGAGCGTATTGCGGAACTCGCCGCGAATTTACTGCAAAGAATTGCATTTTTAGGGGTGCGTCCGCATCATGTTCATCCGTTGATTGTGGCAGACGCGGCTGTTATGCAATATACGTTAAATCATATCAAAGAGCGATATGGATCAATTTCAGATTATTTGACAACTGCAGCGGGGTTAGATGAGATAACGCTCCAACAGTTGCGGGATGATCTGTTAGAATAACGGTGTGGCATATCACAATAGGTTGTTTATGGATACTCACCCCCATAGATGAGGCGACCAGTGCTATCCTGCGGGGCATCCCAACACGGTGGATATACAATTCATGTCTCAAGGCACATATATAAGGTAGGACTTTTGTGAAACAATCACTAACGATGATGAAAGCTGGGATTAAGACATTAATCAGGCGGACGTTTGGCGGCAAACAGTATAACTTACAAGGAAAAATTGCCCTGATAACGGGGGCATCGTCGGGGATTGGTGCGGCAACAGCTAGGGCATTTGCTGATGAGGGGGCGCGAGTTGTTTTAGTAGCACGGCGTGAAAATCTACTACAAGCGATTGCTGATGAGTTACCATCCGCTTTAGCCATATCGGCAGACCTTCGTCAAGACCAAGAGCAAATCCGTGTGGTTAACACAATCATAGAACAATATGGCAGGATTGATGTATTAGTGAATAATGCGGGTGTTGCAAGGGGGGGAGTAACAACAGAGATCGCATATGACGATCTGCGGCAAATGGTGGATGTCAATTTATACGCATTAATTCGATTGACTCAACTGGTGTTACCGGGGATGATTCAACGGCATAGTGGGCAGATTATCAATATCAGTAGTGCAGCGGGTGAAGTTCGCGCCCCAGGTCAGGCGGTTTATAGCGCGACGAAAGCAGCAGTTAATGGCTTTAGTGATGCACTACGACGAGAATTAGTTGGCACAGGGATCAATGTTATTACGATATTACCGGGGTGGGTTCGCACGCCAATGACTGCCGGTAGCACAACGGATGATCTACGACAAGCACGCCTATATACCCCGTTATTTACTGTAGATGAGCCGCAGGCTGTTGCACAAAAAATTATCCATGCTATTAAACATAATAAACGCCAGGTGACGATGGGCGGGTTGGGGGTTCAATTAGGTATCCCTTATTCACGGATTTTCCCACGTTTGATGGATTTAAATTATCGTGTTTATTTTGATACCAAAAAGATTATCCAAATTATGAAACAGACGTTGCAATAGTGGTATCTTCCTTTTGTACAACATAAAAATCACGAGGGGGTGCAAATAATCCATATACCACGCCACCGGATTCCATTGCAGAGAACAGAGGAATAAGGATAATCTGTAACAGCAAGAGAGGGAAAAACCGCCACCCCAAGCTTTTATAATCAAATGTCCGTAAAAAGCCAATTACATATAAGGTCACATAGTATAAAAATGATACGCCTCCCATGATTGCCAGCCAAACAGGCGTTTGGGTTGGGAAGATCACGTTAAGATATACCATCAACAAGCAGAGCCAACTCACTGACCACATCACCATAAAAGTCCATAAAATAGCGCGTTCCTTCCAAGCGATTTCACGCGCCATAGCGACGAGCCATAACCCGCCAAACCAACGCCGCCGTTGGCGAATATAATCCATGATATTGAATGGGGATTGCTCGTACATGAATGTGTTTAAAAATTGGAATTCAACGCCAGCTTGTTGCATAATCAACGCCAGATAAGCATCTTCCGTGATGCTGCTTTCTGGTCCATGATCAAAGCCAAAACGTTTTTCCAGCCCGTTGTTAATGACAATAAACGAGCCGTGCATCCCAAAATAGGCTTTGCCATGTTCAAATTGTAGGCGGAAGCGTCCATAATCGTCGCCCACACGGATTGAATCGGCTAATGTCGTGATCCAGCTTGTGATGTGCCGTTTGCCATAAAGGATAACGCCCTGCCCAACTTTGGGTAAAGCGTTTTTTTCTTGTTTTAGGCGTAGGTGTTCCTGCCGTGCAAAGGCATAAATAGTCCGTACAGTATCAGCATCAAAGCGCGTTTCTTCGTCTAGATGAATGATCCAATCCGAATCTGTTGCAGAGGATGCAGACAGTGCATACTGAAGCGCGCGCCCTTTATAGAGGGTTCTGTTAGGTGTGGTGTATTCTTTTGGGACAACGATGACATCCGCTTCTGGAATATCTAGCGGGCTATCTGTCACCACTTCTACTCGCCAATATCGTGAATCCATTAGTTCACTCAATACCTGGACTGCGTCTTTAACAGATGCAGCGACTAGGTTGGGGTTTTTGCCTCTGGTGACTATGCGAAAGAACAAACGAACACCGGCAACAGGTTGGATTGCTGGCGGTTGTTTGCGTAAAAACACTGGGTATTTGGCAAAGGAATAAAAATTCACAATCGCATATGGCAGTGGAATAATCCAAATAAGTTTAAGAACATTAGCTGTTGTTTCAATCCATTGAGGTTTATCACTCTCAAAAAACAATTCAGAGAAAAACACCCCATATGCCACGCCGATTATCGTCGCTAGGATCAGCATCCCGTAATAAATTGTCAGATGATAGGTGATTCGTTTAGAAATTTGACGTTTGCGGTTTAAAGAAACTATTTCCATTGTAATGTGTCCATGATTGTTACATAACTCATGCAATAGTCACATTATAACAAAAATGTTGTAACGATTTCGTAATTTTTTATAAAATAATCGATAGAATACGGTTAGTTTGGGTTATATATGGGTTTGTTTTTATAAAAAAGTATTTCGCTGGATAAACTTTCAGTCATCAATAAAAGACAGTGTACTAATTTTTGCAGGAACATGACATTCTTCTACAGATTAAGTAATGAATGTCTGATGTATGAAAGCCTATCTCTCTCTATCATAAATATGGAACTGTTTGTAGGAGAGGAAAATGGCAGAATTTATCACATTAGACGGAAACGAAGCCGTTGCAAAGGTGGCTTATAAATTAAATGAAGTGATCGCTATCTACCCTATTACCCCATCGTCACCAATGGGAGAATGGGCAGATGCCTGGGCAGCGGCAAAACAACCCAATTTGTGGGGAACAGTGCCATCGGTCATCGAAATGCAAAGTGAGGGGGGTGCGGCTGGAGCCATTCATGGCGCATTACAAACTGGCTCACTGACGACCACGTTTACAGCCTCTCAAGGTTTGCTATTGATGTTACCCAATTTTTTCAAAATTGCTGGGGAACTTACTGCGGCGGTGTTTCACATTGCGGCACGGTCTATCGCCGCACAAGCCCTATCTATCTTTGGCGATCATAGCGATGTGATGGCGGCGCGCACAACCGGCTTTGCCTTGTTTGGTTCTGCATCTGTACAAGAAGCGCATGATTTTGCCCTGATTGCACAAGCTGCATCGTTAGAGGCGCGTGTTCCGTTTTTGCACTTCTTTGATGGCTTCCGCACCTCACATGAAGTGAATAAAATTGCCCTCATCCCAGATGAGGTGATGCGGGCGTTGATTGATGAGAAATACATTGAGCAACATCATCAACGTGCCCTTTCGCCCGATCACCCCTTCATCCGCGGCACTGCACAAAACCCGGATGTTTTCTTCCAAGCGCGTGAAACCGTCAACCCATTCTATGTGAAGTTGCCTGGCATTGTACAAAAATATATGGATCAATTTGCCCAGTTGACTGGTCGGCAATATCACCTCTATGAATATCACGGCGCACCCGATGCAGAACGTGTGATCGTCTTGATGGGGTCTGGCGCAGAAGCCGCTCATGAAACGGTAGACGCGCTTAACACTGCCGGAGAAAAAGTAGGGGTGTTAAAAGTCCGGCTATATCGTCCGTTCGATGTGGAGCAATTTGTACAGGCATTCCCTGCCACCACCCAACGCATCGCCGTATTGGATCGTACCAAGGAGCCAGGGAGTGCTGGGGAACCGCTGTATCAGGATGTGGTGAGCGCGTTTTATGAGGGGTTAAATAACGGTTGGCTGCCGATGGATTCCCTGCCCTTAATCACAGGGGGGCGGTACGGGCTTTCTAGTAAGGAATTCACCCCTGCTATGATTAAAGGTATTTTTGACCACCAACGTGAACAAAAGCCCAAAAATCACTTCACCATCGGCATTATGGATGATGTGAGCAACACCAGCATTGAGTTTGACCCGAATTATAATATCGAATCTCCCAAGGTAACCCGTGCATTATTCTATGGGTTAGGCTCAGACGGCACAGTTGGGGCGAACAAAAACACCATTAAAATCATCGGCGAAAATACGGATAACTACGCTCAAGGTTACTTTGTGTATGATTCCAAAAAATCGGGTGCGATGACCGTCTCTCATCTTCGGTTTGGACCCACACCCATCCGTTCCACATACCTACTAACCACTGCGAACTTCGTCGCGTGTCATCAACCGGTCTTTTTAGAAAAATATGACGTGTTAGAAAAGATCGAACCTGGCGGCACATTTTTATTAAACACACCACATCCAGCTAACGAAATTTGGCGGTATTTGCCTGAAAATATTCAGCGTCAAATTATTGAGAAAAAGCTCAAGTTCTATGTGATTGATGCCTATAAAGTGGCGCGGGATGCTGGGATGCGCAACCGCATTAACACCGTTATGCAGACTTGCTTCTTTGCTATTTCCGGCGTATTACCACAAGACGAAGCCTTA
>RFHA01000003.1 GCA_003696565.1 Chloroflexota bacterium | reverse complement strand
GAGTGTTTTTAGAGCGTTATATCGAACAAGGACGGCATATCGAAGTCCAAATTATTGCTGATTCGCATGGGAACACCCTGCACTTGTTTGAACGGGAATGCAGTACACAGCGGCGACATCAAAAAATTATTGAGGAAACCCCCTCGCCTCTGCTCGATGCTGCTACACGGGCAGCAATTTGTGCGGCAGCGGTGGATGCAGCACGGGCGGTGAATTATCGTAATGCTGGTACGGTTGAGTTTATCGTCACGCCAGCGCGTGAGTTTTACTTTTTAGAGATGAACACACGGTTACAAGTTGAACACCCGATTACAGAATTAGTCACCGGGGTGGATTTAGTGCAATTACAGTTTCGGGTAGCGGCTGGGGAGCCATTACCGTTCCAACAAGCTGATCTGCATCAGACGGGGCACGCTATTGAATGTCGTATCTATGCTGAAGACGCACGCAATGACTTTCTACCAGCCACAGGCACCGTACACACGTTCATCCCACCAAGTATGCCAGGAGTACGAGTAGATGCCGGGTTGCAATCTGGCGATGCCGTGACAATCTATTATGATCCAATGGTCGCAAAGATCATCACACATGGACGAACCCGCCAGGATGCAATCCAACGGATGAAGCAAGCATTACGTGAAACAATCATCCTGGGCACAACAACAAACATTGATTTTCTGTTAGCGATTTTGGATGATCCAGCGTTCCAAGCGGGAGAAGTTCATACGGCTTATGTGGATCATCATTTACATGATTTATTGCCGGAGATGCCCCCCCTGCCACCAATGGCGTTGATCGCCGCAGCATTAGGGGAAGCATCATCAAATGCTAGTGTGACGCTAGAGGGCGATTCAGATGCAGATCGCTATAGTCCCTGGTCACATGCAGATCATTTCCGGTTAGGGCGTTAACTCAAAAATTCACGGATTGCCTGGTTGACCAATTCTGGGTCTGTCATGTTAGCAGCGTGAGCAGCATCTGGCACTCTGACGAATTTTTTAACGTTTGGCAATAGCTTTGCCATTTGTTCTGCCAAAGCAATTGGAATTCCATTGTCTTCCGTGCCGTGTGTAATCAATACCGGGTGTTGAATCCCTTGCACTTGTTCATCGCTGATAGGATCACGATCTAGCAAGGCGTTGGTACCATGGAACATCTGATTACCGGTAACGGTTTTCCATTTATCGCGCCAGGCATCCCAAAATTGGCTTACACGCTCTTTTGGACCGATTAACACCGTCATCAGTTGATCTAACAAGGGATCAATGGGTCCATTTTCTACCCAAGTATCTCGGATACCGGTATAAACCGATTTAAAGTCATCTGGGCGAACCCCCTTAAAGGTACTCATCAAAATGAGCTTGTCTACACGATCCGGGTGTTTAATTGCCAGGCGAATCGCAGCATACCCCCCTTGTGACATGCCGGCGATGACCGCTTTTTCAAGCCCTAGGTGATCCATCAACCCAATACAATCAGCAACGGTATCATATAAATCAAAGGCTTGACCGTCCCATTGAGTTTGCCCCCACGCCCGTGCATCAAACCGGATACAGCGATAATCCGGCGCAAGGGCTTTAACCTGGCTATCAAACATCGAATGATCAAACAAAAAGCCGTGCATGAAGATGATTGGTGTTCCATCTCCACCGGAATCTTCATAAAAAATGCCCTGAGAATTGATTTGAGCGATTGGCATAAATTCATCCTTTCAGTGACAAACAAACTTCCAACAATGTAACGCAAAATGACGAAAAAATCGAACAATTTAAAGGTGATTTAAGGCAATAGAGCTATTCCAGGAAATCGGCATCAATCTTTTTAATCACACCGCTAAAAATAACCGTCACCATCTCCACACCGCTTTCAATTTTAGACTCAATCACATGCCCTGCACCAAATGTTGGATGTGTCACCTTGTCGTTGGGTTTAAAGCGCGTTTTGCGAGACCTGGGGAATGGGACAATTTTATCACGCAATTTTTGTCGATGGTCACTTTTGGGCTGCATCGGCGTGGTATCCCAATGCGTCTGCTCGCGGGTGGGGTGTTGAGCAGTGCGGTTTTTGAGTGCAGATGAAACATTTTGAAGGACACCTGTCGGAATATCGCCTAAAAAGCGTGAAGGGATATTGGTAATATCACTGCCCCACATCCGCCGCCGGAAGGCATAGGTAAGATACAATAAGTCCTCGGCACGAGTCACGCCGACATACATCAAGCGGCGTTCTTCCGCTAAACCATCTGGGTCATCCAATGAACGATTGTGTGGGAGTATGCCTTCCTCAATACCAGATAAAAACACCACCGGAAACTCTAGCCCTTTAGCAGCGTGGAGCGTTAACAAGGTGACGGCGTTCATCTCGTCAGTTAGTGAATCAACATCCGCCACTAAGGATTGTTCGGCTAAAAATTCTGTCAGGCTTAAATTGGCTTCATAAGCTGCTGCCAATAACCCTCTAATTTCCTGGACGTTTTCTATCCGGTCAATCAGTTGTTCTTGGCTATCGCTAATCTCGTTTAGATAGAGGTGATAGCCTATATCGCTCATGATTTGATCTAACAACGCAACAAGATCGCCCTGGGCGGCAATCTCCCGCCACCGAACAACATCCTGTGCAAACGCAGCAAATAAGCGGGTGGTACGGGTTGGCAACGGGCACGGCTCGCCGCGTAACAGTTTCTCAAAAGCTTGATCGTAGGTTTCACAATCATTCGATGCCCATTGTTGGAAATCCGCCAGAGATTTTTCTCCTATGCCGCGCCGTGGGGTGTTGATAATTCGTGCTAGGCTGATTTTATCATTACCGTTATTGACAAAGCGTAAATATGCCAAAAGATCACGGACTTCGCGCCGTTTATAAAAGCCCACGCCCCCCACCAAACGATAGGGAATCCCTTCCCGAATGAAAGCTTCTTCAATAGCACGAGATTGGGCATTCGTGCGGTACATCACAGCGAAATCTTTCCAATCATATTTGTGGCGATCACGCAGAGTTTGAATTTCTTCAACGATAAAAGTCGCTTCAAATGTTTCGTTATAAGCCTCTTGGATTATAATTGGGTTCCCCGTTCCACGTTCCGTAAATAATGCTTTTGGGGTGCGGTTGGGGTTTTTATCAATGATAGCGCGAGCAGTATCCAAAATCTTCTGGGTAGAACGATAATTCTGCTCCAACAAAATCACTTGAGCATCCGGGTAATCCTGCCGGAATTGCAACACATTGCGATAGTCTGCCCCACGGAAGGCATAAATCCCCTGGTCTTCATCCCCAACCACAAAGATATTCCGTAAAGGCTCGCCTAGCATCGTCACCAATTGGTATTGAGCTTGGTTGGTATCCTGGAATTCATCCACCAGAATAAAATCATACATTCGCTCATATTTTTGACGGACAGCGGGATTCTCTTGCAATAACAGTACCATCTGCATCAGTAAATCATCAAAATCCAACGCATTGTTATCCAATAAGATCGCCTGATAACGCTGGTAAGCACGTTGAACAATTTCGCTAAAATAATCTAGCACCTGAAAATTGGATGGGGTAATCAGATGATTTTTAGCAGAAGAGATTGCCCCTAAGATACGCCGTGGATTGAATTTTTTAGGGTCGATATTCAACTCAGCGATCGCCTGCTTCATCACAGCTTCTTGATCATCTGTATCATAGATGACATAATCCCGACCGAACGGCGTATGATCCCCTTCTACCCGTAACAAACGCGCACAAATAGCATGGAATGTGCCTAAATTACGCTTAAGAATCGGTTCGCCTAAAAGATCGCGAGTGCGGCGGAACATCTCTCCGGCGGCTTTATTGGTAAATGTCACAGCTAAAATCGCCTCACGCGGGACACCCATTTCTTGTATTAGATAGGCAATACGATGCGTTAAGACACGAGTTTTGCCACTACCCGGTCCAGCCAAAATCAATATCGGTCCCATCCCAGCCGTGACAGCTGCACGCTGACGCTCATTGAGTCCTTTTAATAAATCTGACATAAAAAACATCCCTGACATAATTATGTGAAATTTAGCTGAAGTGGTTTAAAATAAACACAAGTTCTGCGTTGCTAACATCGTCAAACAGACCAGAGCCGGACAGCACATGAATCCAAACCAGAAACGAACACCCGCTTAAAGGCGTGATAAATGGATAAAATTATCGTATTGTTAATCTGTCGTGATCCTCAGTTACAACCAATTGTAGAGCAAGTAACACAAGCGAACAATTATACCCTACAATGTCATGAAGATTTGAGCATCTCCCTACAAGATCATTCACCAGATTTATTGATAACAGATGACATGGCTATATGCCAACAATTACAACAGCAAGGCCAAACAATCCCTAGCTTGATGCTGATTGAACAAGAGGACGACGCAACGCTAGAAACATTGTATCAAATGAACGTCACTGATTATTTGGTGTTACCATTACGCCCTGCCGTGTTGAAGTATAAACTACGTCAACTGGTCAAGATGTCTGTTCGGCGCAGCCAACGAGAAGCCGAAATGACTCGTATCAAAGAAAATTTACAACTGGCATTAGAAGCATCCCAAGTTGGCATTTGGAATTGGGACATGGTAACCGATGAGGCGTATTTCAGCCCGGGGTGGATGACGATGCTCGGTTATGAGCCGGATGAATTTGCACATACAGGTGAAAACTGGATGAAACTGATTCATCCCGATGATGTGGCACGGGTAAAACAAGCTTTACAAGATCATATTGAGCGCGATATGCCCTATGTAGTAGATCATCGGCTACGTGGTAAAGACGGCACATATCGTTGGATCCGCGCACGTGGACGGGTAATGATGCGTGATGTCGACGGCATGCCCCGCCGTATGGCTGGCACACACCGCGATGTGACCGAAGCCCATCAGATGCGTGACGCGCTAGAAAAAAGTGAAGAACGCCACCGGATCATTTCCAACACAATCTCTGATTATGCTTATTCGTATATTGTTCAGCCAGATGGCACGCTTAAGAAAGACTGGAGTACCCAGGCATTTCATGATATTACCGGGTTCACATTTGAGGAGATGGATCAAGATGGTTGGATGCGGTTGATCCACCCGGATGATATACCCATTGCCCAAGCCAGGATGCAACGCTTATTCCAGGGGATGGTGGATATTAGTGAGTTTCGGATTGTGACAAAAAGCGGTGAAATACGTTGGCTAAGAGATCATGGACACCCAATTATTGACCCTGAAACAGGGCGTGTTGTCCACATTTATGGCGCAGCACAAGATATCACCCACCGCAAACAATCTGAGGAAAAACTCCAACAATATATGCAAGAACTTCAGGCACGGAATGAAGAGCTAGACGCTTTCGCTTACACAGTTGCCCATGACCTAAAAAATCCAATTGCTGGGATGATGGGGTTTGCCAGCCTCATCAAAAATTATTATAGCCGCATGAGCGAAGAACAAATTTTGGGATATATCGACCTAATTTTAGAAGGCGGCTATAAGCTGCGTGAGATTATCGATGCGCTGTTACTCTTAGCTGGTGTCAATAAAATTGATCAGCCGGAGGTTACCGAGTTGGATATGCACATGATCGTGGCAGATTGTCAACGTCGCTTGTTGCCTATGATCCAAGAAACACAGGCAGACATACAGATCGTTGTAGATGACTTCCCCCCTGTGATGGGTTATACCCCCTGGGTAGAGGAAGTTTGGATGAATTACTTAAGCAACGCGCTGAAATATGGCGGGCAACCGCCTAAAATTGACATCGGCGCAGATGCCCCCAAGAACGGAATGGTACGCTTTTGGGTGCGGGATAACGGGCGCGGACTGACACCAGATGAGCAGCAGCGGGTTTTTACGCCATTCACCCGCCTGAATCAAGTCAAAGTGGAAGGGCATGGTTTAGGGTTATCTATCGTACAGCGCATTGTCAATAAGCTCGGCGGCGAGGTCGGCGTAGAAAGTGTGATTGGGCAGGGTAGCACATTCAGTTTTACATTGCCCGTTTCCTCATCCTAAATACGCTGCAAGGATGCTTGCATCGGCTTGTAACGCTGCCGCACTGCCATGATTCACAATTTGCCCGCGTTCGATGACGTACACATAATCTGCAATCTGTAACGCTTTACGGGCGTTTTGTTCCACCAGCAAAATCGGAATACCTTGTGCTTTGATCTCCGCAATGATGGCGAACACTTCATTCACAAGTAAGGGTGCAAGCCCCATACTAGGTTCATCCAACATCAACAGGCGTGGACGCATCATCAACGCCCGCCCCACTGCCAGCATCTGCTGCTCACCACCACTGAGTAAGCCCGCTTTTTGGGTACGGCGTTCGCTCAATCTAGGAAAACGGCGAAAAATATTCTCCAAGTCCTGCTCGATTTCAGCATCACCACGAATATGGGTACCAATCGTCAAATTTTCCATGACAGACATATTGGCGATAACCTGCCGCCCTTCTGGTACTTGGATCAGCCGCCGCTGAGCAATTTGGTCTGGGCGCAACCCGTTGATTTTTTCCCCCATGAACCAAATTTCACCCCGGTCTGCACGCAATAAGCCGCTGATGGTGTTCAATGTGGTCGATTTCCCTGCACCATTGGCACCAATCAAGCTGACTACTTGCCCATCTGCAATATCAAATGAAATCCCCCGCAATGCTTTGATAGCACCGTAGCTGGTGTGTAAATCCCGAATTTGCAGCAGCATTTAATCGTCCTCTCGTCCTAAGTATGCCTCAATCACCACTGGATCGTTTTTGATCTCTGCTGGAGTGCCATGTGCAATAATCTGCCCAAAATTCAGGACATAAACCAGGTCACAGACTTGATGAATTAACGACATATCATGCTCAATCACTAAAATTGTCAAGCCGTCATCACGCATCCGCAAAATTTGCTCGCCCAGTTCGCGGGTTTCAGTAGGGTTCATGCCCGCTGTCGGTTCATCTAATAGCAATAAACGTGGGTTGATCGCACGGGCGCGTGCCATCTCTAGCCGTCGCTGGTCACCATAAGACAGATTTGCCGCCTGCGTATGTGCCACATGGCTTAAGCCAAACTGTGCCAGAATGTCATCTGCGCGCGCTTTCAGGCGTTTTTCCTCATTTAAATACCGCGGGAAAAATGTGAGTGCCTCAAGAAAAGAAGCACGCCCTTGCCCATGTTGGGCGATAAGCAAGTTAACATGCGCGGTCGATTCCCCAAACAAGCGAATGTTTTGATACGTCCGTGCGATGCCTAAGCGTGTGATGCGATGTGGCGCGGCACGGCTGATGTCGTGCCCTAAAAACCGGATCGTGCCGCTACTTGGATGGTCTAAGCCGCTGATGTTATTGATCAGTGTGGTTTTACCTGCGCCGTTGGGTCCAATCAACCCGACGACTTTCCCCATCGGCACTACCATGTTCACATCCAATAACGCTTGTAACCCCCCAAAATGACGCGATACATTGATTAATTCAAGCATTTGATAAATTCCCGCTGTTGTAGCTGATTAGTTTTTTCCTGTTATAGGTGTTGTTTTGTGTCTTTTATATCGTTAAGTTGTAACAACAACATCGGTATGTCCTATCCTAGTTACTCGCTTTCAGCAATTATTTGCGTCGCAGGCTCTCGTCGACGGAAATAGCGGTTCCACACGCGCTTCCACCCTGCCGGGTTAATTAAGCCGTTCGGAATGTAAATAATGACCAGCAACAACACCAACCCGTTAAACACACCACGATATTGGTTAAGATCACGTAGTATCTCTGGCATGGCACGCAGTACCAATGCACCCACCACAGGACCGACCCAGATTGTTGTTCCACCCAAAACGGCATAAGCCAGAATATCGACAATCAACGTAAAATCAAAATCTGCCGGGGTGATGATGCCTTTTAGATGTGCATTAAACCCGCCAGCCGCCCCTGCCAACACCGCCCCCAAAACAAACGCCATCGTTTTGACATACACCACATTGATACCCATATTAGCAGCAGCTTTTTCATCCTGACGGATAGCGACCATCGCCCGCCCTAACCGTGACCGTGCCAATCGGTCTAACATAAACATCACGGCAATCAGGAATAACACCAACATCCAAGTTTCGGTCAGTTTCGGAATAGGACGGATGCCACGCCCGCCATTCAACAGGCGAAACCGTACGCGCTCGCCTTCTAACGAGGTCAACACGGTACTTACAATATCATCAAAGTTTAGCAGGATAATACGGACAACCTCACTAAAGCCAATGGTAGCGATTGCCAAATAAATATCCCGCAGGCGCAGCACCGGTAACCCGATTGGAATCGCAATAATCCCCGCCGCGATCATCCCACCCAGAATACCAACCCAAAGCGGCTGATCAAACTCCTGGGTTAAAATTACACTGACATATGCTCCAATTGCCATAAACCCAGCATTCGCCAGCGAAAACATGCCTGTGTGTAAGGTTAAATAGATACTTAAGCCAAGCAATGCCGCCACCAGCATAAACTGAAAAACTGGCTCTGTAATGCCAATCGGCGTTAAGATGCTGATAACCCATTCAATGAGGTTGTTTAATCCGTCTATCAACCTATGCCTCCTCGTTCATTGCGGATATTGTAACTTGTTCAACCATAAGCAACCACTATCACCCCTATCAATTCATTTTTTAATTTACCCTGTTATCCAATTCTAACGTGCTTGCCTTGTCGCTTGCGTATACAATAGAATGAAGATGACAATTTCACAAATCAAACGAGGCTGGTATGTTTCAAAATATCCAAGAGGTAATAAGCGGTCTGGGTGAGCAGCAGTACATTGCGACGGATGAGATTGCAACAGTGATGTTTTTGGCAAATCAACTGGGCAAGCCCCTGTTAGCAGAAGGACCGGCGGGCGTTGGTAAAACAGAACTAGCCAAAGCCTGGGCAAAAGCAACCGGTAAACGGTTAATCCGCCTTCAGTGCTATGAAGGGCTAGACGAAAACAAAGCCCTATATGAATGGGAATATGCCAAGCAAATGCTTTATACGCAATTGCTACGGGATAAACTCAGCCAGATTTTAGCCGAAGCAGACAGCCTGACTGAAGCAGCCGACCGATTGGGGCAAGAAGAAGACGTGTTCTTTTCTGATCGGTTTCTATTGGCACGCCCCCTACTACAAGCCATCACTGCTGATGAACCCGTGGTGTTGTTGATTGATGAAATCGACCGCGCTGACGCAGAATTTGAGGCGTTTTTACTCGAAGTCCTCAGTGATTTTCAGGTTTCTATTCCAGAATTAGGGACGATTGTCGCTAAGCACCGCCCGGATGTTGTGCTGACTAGTAACAACACACGTGAACTTTCTGAGGCTCTTAAGCGTCGTTGTCTCTATTTATTTGTGGATTATCCATCCTATGATTCCGAATTGAGTATCGTCAAAATGCGCGTACCAGAATTAAGCGCAAACCTGGCTGCACAAGCCGTAGAAGTTGTACAAAATCTGCGCTCATTAGATTTGAAGAAAAGCCCTAGCGTTTCAGAAACCATTGATTGGGCAAAAGCGTTAGTTATGCTCAATGCGGATAATTTGGATAAGCACACGCTGGAAACCACCCTCACCGTGTTACTTAAACATGAATCAGATGTGCAAAAAGCACGTCGCAGCTTAATCGACGGTGGTCGCCCAAATCCGATGGATCGCCGCCCTCGGCGAGGATCACCCTGGAATTAATGGTGCAAACAAATGACCGAAATTGTAAGAGCACCTCTATCTCTTCGTGAAATTCGGCTGAACCGTACCGCAAGTTATTTGCGTTATGGGGCAATTATCAACGGCATACTAGCTGTTGGTATCTTGCTAATTGGCGCGCTAGCGGGTATTAACATGCCCGATTTATTCACCACCACCGCCAATATCACCCTGATGCGTTATTCTGGTACGGCAGATACCGCCTTAATCATTGTGATGTTGATTGCGTTGGCAAATTTAAGTGCGTTGTTGGTTCTGATGATTGGCGTTTTGGCGCAGGAATTTTGGTCACCGTTGGCGATATGGCTGGTGGTCGCTGTGAATAGCTATCTACTCGTGGTGTATGGCTTTATCCCCGCGCTGATCACCATCTTAGCGGCAAGTGCGGCAGGACTCACTGCGATGATGAATCTCAGCGCATTCCGCATTAATCCCTTGATGCTAAAAGAACTGCGTGAACGGATGCGCGGCGCGCGGGCATTTGTGGTGATGACCGTTTACCTGGCGTTAATGAGTGCCTTTGCGGTGTTGATCTTCTTGATTGAAAGCAACAACAGTTCCGCGACAAGCGTCACAGGGGCATTGGGGCGCAACGTATTTCGTGGCATCATCGGCTTACAATTGCTGTTAATTGTGTTCATCGCGCCTGCCTTTACGGCTGGTGCAATCAGTAGCGAACGTGAGCGCAAAACATATGATCTGTTGCAGATTACATTATTACCCAAGCCATCGTTTGTCATCGGCAAGCTGGAATCCGCTTTGAGTTATATCTTCCTGCTGTTGCTAGCAGCGATTCCACTACAAAGCATGGCATTTTTATTTGGCGGGGTCACACAGGATGAATTGATTGTCGCATTTGTTATCCTTGTGGTCACGGCGATTATGTTAGGGACATTGGGGATGTATTTTTCCACCACAGTAGACCGAACATTAACCGCCAGCGTCCGCGCTTATACAATTACATTTGCGTTAACAGTCGGCTTGCCACTGGTATTAGGGCTTGTTATCAGCATTTTGAACCAGCTTTTTATCGTCGATCAGGTGAATGTATCTCCAATACTTCAATCTGTCTTAATCTATGGGGAGTTAATTGTCACGAGCCTAAACCCGCTGACTGCCGCCATAGAATCACAAAATCTATTGATTAATAATCAGGGATTAGCGTTTTATACTGAACGCTTGCGCGATGGCACAACTATCCCACTCATTTCCCCTTGGATACCGTTCACCATTTTGTATTTAACAACTGCGGCGGCGATGGTCGTCTTTGCCGTGCGTACGATGCGCCAAACAGATGAGGTTGATTAACTCATGACGCAATATCAGGCTTTGAATCAATTAGTTCGTTCGTGGGATCGTCGTTTGAGGATGCAACAAAGTGTGGCATGGCTGGCGCGCGGCGTGATCCCTGGGTTAACGCTGGGCATTATTGCTGGGGGTATATCTCGCATCCGCCCCTTTTTAAGCAATACGGAAGTGGCACTGTTCACCTCAATGAGTGTGATGGTTGGGGTCGCTGCGCTGTTGTTGTTGATCTGGCTAAGAGATCGTGAACCAGTGATCGCTGCCCGCCGCTTTGACCGAACGTTCGGCTTAAAAGAACGGGTTTCTACCGCGCTTGAACTGCTAGAGGGGCGTATTCCTGCCAACGAGCAACTTGCCACCTTGCAAACACAAGACGCTTATATTCACGCACAAGCAATACACGCTGAAGATCAGCTTAAGCTACAGATACGTTATTGGGAATGGGGAATGGTAGGGGTGCTGTTTGCCATCGTGTTAGCCTTAATACTGATCCCGAATACAATCGAGCAGGTCTCTGCACAACAAGCACAACAACGTGCCTTAATCGAAGAAGGTATTGAGGACATCCAAGAGGCGATTGAAGCCATCGCCGCAGATACAACACTAGACGAAGCCACGCGCCAAGACCTGCTCCAAACTCTAGAAGCAAGCTTGGATACACTCCAAGATGCCAACATTACCATTGATGAGGCACTAGCAACTCTGGGTGATATTGAGGATATGTTGATTGGGGAGGCTAATCAACTGCGTGAATCCGCCGCCCAAACCCGTGCCGCATTAGAAGATGCCGCCCAAACTTTGAGTCAAACACAACAATCCGAAGAAGCACAAGCTGATGCTGGAGCGGCTGGCGGTGATCAAAGCACTGAGGAAGATTTAGCGGAGGCGTTAGAACAGCTCGCACAAGATGCGCAACAGATGTCTGAGGAGGCACAAACCGAAGCGGCTGACGCAGTAGAAGATGCAGCAGAGATGCTGAGCGATACTGTCCCACAAGCAGCAGAAGCCATGCGACAAGCGGCGCAATCCATGCGAGAAGGCGACAACAACAGCGCATCAGAAGCGTTGATGCAAGCTGCCCAACAAGTTGAAAACGCACTAGGAAATCAACAAGATATGATGGATACCGCTAACCAGTTAGAACAATCCGCCAACCAAGTTAATGAAACACAGCAACGTTTAGAACAAGAAGGTGGGCAACCATTTGGTGAACAACCCCAGGATTCTGGGCAAAGCCAAAGCGGGCAACAATCCCAGACTGGGCAAGATGGTGAACAAAGCGACACCAGCCAGCAAGCGCAATCTGGGCAGCAAGGCACCGCTGGAGAAGACCCAAACAGCCCAGAACAATCGTCAGCAGAATCACAAAGCGGGCAAGGGCTTGCCGGTCAACCCGATTCCGAGCAAGCGGGGGAAAATACCGGAGAAATGCAACAAGGCAGCAGCCAGGGCGAGCAAAGCAATAACACACAAGTTGGTGATCAATCCGCAAACCTGCAACAAGCGAACGCTGATACGCAAGCCCCGGATGGACCACAAGAAGGTAGTGGCGGAGAGGGCGGCGAGCGCGATTATGAAGCAGTCTTTGCCCCTAATCGTCCAGGTGGCTCAGAAACAGATATCGACTTGATGCTTGATCCAGATACCAGCAACGCCCCCATTCAAGAAGGGGATTTCACAGATAACCCTGAAGGGCAATCGGTTGTGCCATATAATCAGGTGTTCCGTCAATATGCTGAATCGGCTAACCAAGCATTAGAACGTGGGTATATCCCGTTGGGCTTGCGTGACGTGGTGCGAGAATATTTTACGTCGCTTGATCCAAGCCGGACAAATCCATGATCGACCCATCAACCCTAAAAGACATCATCGCCTACTTGGATGTAACAACACCTATCCCCACCCGTGCGGATGTCATTTTTGTATTCGGCACACGGTTAGATACGCCGGCATACCGAGCAGCGTCACTATGGCATCTGGGCATTGCTCCGGTCATCGTGCTGACAGGTGGAGAAAATCGCCGAACCGGCACTAATGAGGCACAAGCTCATCGTCGTATTCTATTAGATGCTGGCATACCAGAAAATCGCCTTATTATAGAAGATCGTTCAACCAACACGCTGGAAAATGTCACGTTTGCCCTGCCCTTATTACAAAAAGAAGTGACATCCCTTAAAGTTGTGTTGGCGGTGTGTAAATGCCATCATTCTCGCCGTGCTTTAATGACGCTTAAAAAGCATCTGCCATATGGCGTGCGGTATTATGCAAACACCTACGAACAATTTCCGCGTCATGCTCCGTCTCATTCGGCAGTTTTGAAGGATTGGGAGAATATCCCACGCTATTTAGCAAGGGGGCATCTTGCGTATATCGAACCTGATGGGGATGGATATATTTAGCAGATCATACTTCTGGCTGGATGGGCAATTCAAAACCAAAAGTGCTGCCTTGGCGATATACACTATGAAAGATAATTTTGCCGCGATGTCGCTCAATGATGTTGCGCACTAAGTGCAGCCCTAAGCCCACCCCTTCAATATCACGAGTTTCTGGCGTGTTAATGCGTGATAAGGGCTGAAATAATAAACTTTGCTGTTCTTTTGGCACACCATATCCGTTATCTTCTACGGTAAAGGCGGCTTTGCTCCCATTTTGTTTAAGCGTCACCACCACCTGCCCACCTGACGGGGTGTATTTGATAGCGTTGTTGATCAGGTTTGCCATTGCTTCATAAAGTTCGGATTTATCCCCTAAAACATGAATCGGCTCATGCGAGGGCAAAATTTGATACGTCAGTTGAATGCCAGCATGATCCGCACTAGACTGATATTGTGAAACGGCTTGTTGCATCAATTTAGGCAAATCGACACTATCGGTAAAGTCCTGATCAACGGTATTGTGAATACGTTCTAATGATAAAATATTGGTCGCGATATCATTCATACGGTCAAGTGCTTTTTCAATCTGAACGATAAAATCCCGCTGTTCGCTATCCAATAAATCCTCAACATCCTTACGTAGCAAAGCTAAATTCCCCTTAGCGATACCAACGGGGTTGCGTAAGTCATGAGATGCCAGGCGGATCATATCCGTTTTAAGCTCCTCTAACTTACTCACCTGAATATATAATTTTTGTAACTCAATAAGTTGCTTTTGCAGCATTTCATACAAACGGGCATTATCTAGCGCAATCGCTACACGTGCGGCTAGAATTTGCATCAATCCAAAAATATCATCATTAAAACAATCCACTTGGTGGGTTTCCAGGCAAATTAACCCAATCATGCGCTCTTGATAAATCAGTGGGATAATCATCAAAGACACGGTATCCGGCAAACAAGGGACATAATCCTTATCTTGCCGGACATCTGTGATAAATTCCGGGAACTGTTGTTGGATAACTCGCTTGATAATTTGATAATGTGGTATTTGTTCGGTTGGATATTGCCCCCGCCGCAGTACGATATGATATTGTTGATCATCACCAGAAAGCATGACGAACCCGGCATCTGCGCCAGATAGTTCAAGAGCCGCATCCAAACCAATTTTCACCACTTCATTAACTTCTAGCGTGCTGCCAATCTCAATATCAACTTGCCGCAACGTGGCAAGCTCCTCTGCCCGTTTACGTAGGGCGATCTCTGCCTGTTTGCGCTTGGTAATGTCATGATTAATTGTCACTGTGCCGGCAGGTCTGCCTTGCTCATCTTTCAATAAAGCAATTGATGAAAGAATGTTAATTTCCTTGCCACCCTTGCGCTGTTGGATCACTTCATTCTGCCAATGCCCACGTTCAATATATTGCTCTTTAATCAGATTATCCTGAGAAGCACGATCAAACCTAGTGGGCACAATTTCCATCAGATTCTTACCTAATACTTCTTCTGCCTTATATCCATAAACGTGTTCAGCTGCTTTATTCCAACTGGTAATTGTCATATCCATTTTAGTGGCGATAATGGCATCCGAAACGGCATCTAATAAACTGGCTTGATATTCTAATTGTGCTTGTACCCGTTGCCGTTGTCGTTCTGCCTCACGGATGTCTGTAATATCTTGCGCAACACAAACAATACCTTCCACTTGTTGATCTGTGTTATACATCACAGAGCTGGAGACAGATACCGGGATTTTACGCCCATCCCGCGCTTGATAAATTTGCTCAACGTTGCGCACCAGTTGTGTCCGGCGTAGTATTGTTGCACTCATGCGGTCAGGGTCATCTTCTTCAAAGGCAAGCAGTGCATTATAGAGCTTACCCACCAATTCATCTTCAGAATACCCCAAAACATCCACCGTGCGTTGATTAACCGTGCGGATAATGCCGTTGCGATCCAACACGATGAGCATATTACTCATGGATTGGATGATATTATTGACATAGTCTTTAGAGACTGTGGTTGCTTGTAAATCTGCCAAAGCCTGCCGTAGCGATGCCTCACTTTGGCGAATTTGCTGATAATTACGGCGAAGTGTATGCATTGCCACATATAAAAACAACGCACCAATCGTGAAATAAGACATATTGATAATCAGGATATGAATGGGTTCCAGTGCTTGCCGGCTAGGCGTAATGAATATGTCTGCTTCTCCTAACAAGAACAACACCACCGCCGAAACCCCGTTGAGAGCCGCAACCACAATCCCCCCACGTGGACCCAAAATCAACGCGGCAAGGATAATCAACGTCAAATAAGCATTAAAAACTGGTCCCCCTAAACCACCGTTAATCATTACGGCTGCTGTAATAAGTGCCCAAAAGGTGGCAATCAGCCCATAACGTACAATTTGTACATACCCGCGCCGGAACAATAGATAAAAAATACATACAGTTAAAATTGACATGACATAGATGAAAATCGAATAGTCCAAATTAGGGACAAATACGATAATCATCAACACCGCAATTGTCAGCACGGTGATCGTCAATAGCAAAATAGCATTAAGGATGATAGCACCTTGGTTTTTCTCTTCATCGTCAAACTGTGGTGGGGCAATATATTCTAACAAACGTTGCAACATAAATCGTCACTTTATAAAAATTGTATAGAACGCAATCCATATTATAGCGTTTTCTACCGGTTTAGGGGAATTTCAAAACCAAACGTACTGCCTTGTGTATAAACGCTCTCAAAAAATACCTGTCCGTGGTGCCGTTGAATAATATTTTTAACCAAATGCAACCCTAAACCCGTTCCTTCTATCTCTGCCGTTTCTTCACTTTTTGCACGGAAAAACGGACTAAATAACTTAGCTTGTTTATCTTCTGGAATACCGTATCCGGTATCTTTTACTTTGAAGATCAGACGATCTGCCTGGGTTTGCAGGCTGATGTGAATTTGACCTTCCGCAGGGGTATATTTAATTGCATTCACAATTAAATTACTAATTGCCTCACGTAGTTGTGCCTGATCTCCTTCTATCTCGATTGGCGTTGAAGGCACATCCAACGTGATTGTGAGGGATTTTTGATCAGCTTGATCTTCATAATCCGCCACAGTTGCTAAAACTAACAGCCGCATATCGATCGGCTCAAAAACAGCTTCCGCCTGATACCGTTCTAAGCTGAGGATGTCTTTAATAATTTGCTCCATGCGGATTGCCTGTGCCACCATCATATTGACATACATCACATGATCTTCTGTCATTAAGTCACGGTCAATTTGCAGTAAATCCAAATAACCACGAATATTTGCCAACAGATTACGCAAATCATGCGATGCAATGCGGATCATATCCGTTTTCATTTGTTCCAAATTTTTGACCTGATGATATAATTTTTGTAATTCCTCAAGTTTGGCTTGCAACGTTGTGTAGAGTTGTGCGTTTTCAATGGCAGTGGCAATACGCCCGGCAAGCAGTTTCACAAATTCAAATTGTTCGATTTTAAATCCACTCGGGCGTGATGTTTCTAAATTCAAAATACCGATAATCTTCTCATGGGCGATCAGCGGAACCACCATTTCCGAACAGGTATCTTGCACATCAACATAATAATCTGCATCCGCTGTTACATCTCGTACAAACTCTGCTTTGCCTGTGCGAATAACCCGTCCTACGATACCAAAATGTTTAGGAAACAACTCACCAAGAGGCAAGGTTTTATAATGCCCATGAGCTTGTACTAGCCGTTGTCCCTCCTCTTCAATCAATGTAATAAATCCTGCAGTTGCCCTGGTCATCTGCACAGCAGAAGTTAGCGCAGTGTCTAATACAGCCGTGATATCTAGCGATTCGCTAATACGCGCGTCGATTTCTCTCAGTGTACGTAATTCTGCGACATGACGGGCAATTTTCTCCTCTGCCTGTTTACGTTGTGTGATGTCATGCAATATCAACAAATAACCTGCCGGATCACCGATATAGTTGTAAATGGTTGAAACCGCCACATTCAGAATCACCCCATCTCGCAGCGTAATCTCATCAGATGATTGCTTTGATTTTAATAGCTGGTGATAGAGTTGAAGCAATTTTGGATATTGATATAATGCCTGCTCAATGGATTCGCCTAAAACATCCTCTAATTGGCATAGCTCACAGGCAGCGCGGTTTATATCCAAAATGAAGTGATCGCAATCAAGCAACAAAATGCCATCGGCTAAGCCTTCAATAATGGTTTCCCGTGCGATGGGGATATTTTCCAACGCCCTAAAACGAACCAATACCCAACCAATCAGCGCGCCTGCCACAGTAAAAGCCATTGGCGTAATATCTAAACCACCTAGGGGATTGGTGCGCGTGACATAAATAATATTACTTGCCCAGGGAATAAACACACTGATGAGGATCAAACTTGCCTGACGCTGTTGATGACGCACTGCATTCAACGCAACACGAGCTAGCAGCGCGGTTGCCATCAACATCAACACATAAGCATATAACGTATGTAACCAAAAACTCGCCCCATATTGCACGTCTCCACGCAAAAAACCTAGCCGCTCGTCCGTGCTATAAAGCAATTCACGCCAGTGTAGATGATGCCAGTCATTAGTCAATACCAAGCAAAGGATCAACAGAGGAATCACCCATATGCCCACCAATCGCCGCCGCGTAATCCAGTGGCTGTTCCCGGTGTAATAAAGTGCAAAAATAAACCATGATGGGGCAACCGCCACAATCCCGAAGTACATTAATTTACTTAAGGTGAGCTTGGTGGCAGGTGAATTGGAGGAGATTTCAAAAGCATAAAAAAATGACCAGATCGTTAATGCGCAAGCAAATAGCATAAACGCTAGCCCGCTTTCTGATCTACGTCGCCGCCAACCAAAATAGGCTAGCCAACCAGACATACCTGCCGACGCAAATGCTAGGAAAAAATAAATGAACTGCCACCAAGACATCGTCTTACCTTGTATGCGTCTTTGTTATTTTGATTGTAGTGCAAAAACATGATACAGCAAAATGGATAAATCATTTGATGCAATTCAAAATAAATGACTAAGGGATAACTTAGCCATAAGCAATTGGGTCAATCAAATGTAACCCACGGAGCAACTGCGTGTATTGCACCATAAACTGCTCTCGCTGATCCGCATTGGCATTTGCCGCGCCGTAAACCGCAAATGGTGGCAGCACATCAAACCCACAAAAGTGGAGCGTCCCGCGTTGCACATGGTCTAACATAGCAGAAAGGATATTCTGCTTTTCCATTGTAAAAGGCTGTACTTGACCGCCGGTTGTCATCACCAACATCGCCCGCCGCCCTTTTAGATTTCGTCCCTGCCCATAAGCAAATCCATAGGCTAACACACGGTCAATCCAACCCTTCATAATGGCAGGGACAGAATACCACCACAGCGGAAATTGTAAAATCAGCATGTTGCTCCATAATAACTTGCGCTGTTCTGCTAAAATATCCGCGGCGAACGTCCCTGTTTCTGCTGCGTGTAGCTGTTCTTTTTGCAAATTAAAATAAATTTCATCTGCTGGGTCCGTAAAATCATCTGCATCTAGCTGGGCTTTAAACCGCATAGCATATAGATCAGACACCACAACCGCATGCCCTTCCCGCGTTAGGATTTGCACAGCCCGATCGCGCATATCAGCATCAAATGATTTTGGCTCTGGATGAGCGTAAACAATCAGGACATTCAACGAGTATCTCCCTATCGCTATCATTGTACCTAAGTGTGTAATCACATGCAGTTTATGCCAAGAAAAGCGAAGTTGCTAGATATTGGTGTGGATACTCTTACCAAGGGATTGATTTTTAGCACCCCCCTTACCCCAAAACGTTAGCAACTATATAAGAACTTT
Source organism: Chloroflexota bacterium (assembly GCA_003696565.1). Taxonomy (GTDB): domain Bacteria; phylum Chloroflexota; class Anaerolineae; order Aggregatilineales; family Phototrophicaceae; genus DAOTWY01. The sequence continues at coordinate 21,368 of RFHA01000003.1, read as the reverse complement.
GCTAGAATTTTGATGGAGTTATTGACGCAATTTCTACCTCATGCTATCCTTTCCAATGTAAAGTTAGCACTCCAATCATTAGACTGCTAAAAATCTGAGGAGGATTTTGTCTATGTCGATCCAAATTCGCCCGTTGGGTGACCGCCTTATCGTTGAACCTATTGAAAAAGAAGAAACCATTGCTGGTGGGCTACTGCTACCAGAAACAGCAAAAGAAAAGCCACAACAAGGTGTTGTTTTAGCAGCAGGTGAAGGTCGTCGTGACGAAGATGGTGACCGCATCCCAATGGATGTTAAAGTTGGTGATAAGGTTCTGTTTGCCAAATATGCTGGGACCGAAATTAAGCTGGACGGCAAGAAGCTGCTCATTATGAAGGAAAGTGATATCCTCGGCATAATTGAGGGATAAACAGGAGGTCAAGGAAACATGCCAAAACAACTCGTATTTAAGGAAGAAGCTCGTCGTCGCCTTCAATTGGGTGTAGATGCCGTCGCAGAAGCGGTGAGTACCACCCTTGGTCCGAAGGGGCGTAATGTTGCATTAGATAAAAAATTCGGCGCACCAACCATCACCCATGATGGTGTGACCGTTGCCAAAGAGATTGAACTGCAAGACCCCTATGAAAACATGGGCGCGCAACTGTTAAAAGAAGCTGCCACCAAAACCAATGATATCGCCGGTGATGGAACCACCACCGCGACCGTTTTGGCACAGGCAATTGTCCGCGAAGGCTTGAAGAACGTCGCCGCTGGTGCCAACCCCATGTTGCTCAAACGCGGTATTTTGGCAGCAGCAGAAAAAGTCGCCCAAAATATCTTAGAACAAGCAACCCCCATCGAAACCCGTGATGAAATTGCCAGCGTTGCCAGCGTTTCTGCACAGGATGAAGAAATTGGTAACTTGATTGCGGACGTAATGCACAAAGTCGGTAAAGATGGCGTGGTGACTGTGGAAGAATCCCGCGGTCTGGAATTTGAAACCGACTATGTGGAAGGGATGCAGTTTGATCGTGGGTACATCAGCCCATACTTCATCACTGATTCCAGCAGTATGGAAGCCGTGATCGAAGAACCCTATATCCTGATCTATGACAAGAAGATCAGTGCAGCACAAGACTTGCTCCCTGTGCTAGAAAAACTGGTACAAATTGGCAAGCGTGAGTTTGTCATCATCGCAGAAGATGTGGATGGCGAAGCTCTGGCAACCCTCGTGTTGAACAAGCTGCGTGGTATGTTGAACGTGTTGGCGGTTAAAGCACCTGGTTTTGGGGATCGCCGTAAGGCAATGCTGCGTGACATCGCAATTCTGACTGGTGGTACCGTCATCAGCGAAGAAACTGGGCGCAAGTTGGAAAGTGTCACCCTGGAAGACCTGGGGCGCGCTGGTAAGGTTGTTGCCAACAAAGAAAACACCACAATCGTAGACGGTGCCGGTGACGAAGCTCAAATCAAGGCACGGATTGAAGAAATCCGCCGTGAAATTGAACTCAGCACCAGCGACTATGACCGCGAAAAACTGCAAGAACGCCTGGCGAAACTCAGCGGTGGTGTGGCTGTGATCCGTGTGGGTGCCGCAACTGAAACCGAATTGAAAGAAAAGAAACATCGTGTTGAAGATGCCTTAAGTGCAGCACGCGCTTCTGTAGAAGAAGGTGTTGTACCAGGTGGTGGTGTGGCACTGGTGAACGCTGTCGCCGCATTGGATAAATTCAAGATGACACACGATGATGAAAACACCGGTATCGCTATTATGCGCCGTGCATTGGAAGCCCCCATGCGTAAGATCGCCGCTAACGCCGGTGAAGACGGTGCAGTCATTATCGAAAATGTGCGTCGTTTGCAAAAGAGCCGTAAGAATCACCGCATCGGTTACAATGTCATGACCAACGAATATGTGGACATGATCGAAGCTGGCATTCCTGACCCAGCAAAAGTGACACGCGGTGCAGTTGAAAACGCAGCCTCTATCGCTGCCATGATCCTAACCACCGAAGCACTCATCACAGACATTCCTGAAGAGGAAAAGCCTGCTCCAGCTGGTGACCCCGGTATGGGCATGTACTAAACAGAAATTAATTCGTTGTTGGGGATTAGGCGTTGATGGGTATCACGACCTAAGAACCAACGACCTAATACATCAAAAAAAGCGATCTCAAAGCAGGGATCGCTTTTTTAATTGGTAATCAAGGTAATCCGGGAATAAATTCTCGATATTTCTCACAAAAATGCTTAATAAAGTCTTCCGCCTCTTCAATTGTATAGAGGATCCGCTTGCGTTCTTCCTGTGGGGTAATCTTCATAGTCAGGCGAACGTATTCGTATTGATACCGATTGCGGACAACTAATGCCACCGGATGATAACGCAGCTCTGCGTCTCGGTTAATTTTTGTGCTATTTTTTTGAGCCGTGCTGAGGGTATGGCTATCAAACTGCCTCACAGCGCGGAAATCATAAATTGACCCTAACGCTAGGTGAATATTCCCATTTGCGCTGGCAATTAACCGCCCAATCCAAGCATAAACATCACGGGTAGTATCTGGTGTAAGCACTCCTTGATATGTTACCCGTAAAATACGTGTTCCTTCATCAAAATAACCATCAACAGTATCTGTATGAAGTTCTTCATATTTTGGCATTTGCGGCATCTTTCAATCACATCGACGATTATATTTCATGATATAACGGAATTGAAAGATCGTGCAAATAAAAAAACGGGCGAGTGCTATACGATATGCCCCCGCCCAAAAAGTTGACTAGTCTTCAGTCTTATCAGTCGTGGTATCTGTGGTTGCCGGTTTACTGTGGCTAAATGCCTCAATACGTTGACTAGTATCTTTCATATCATGGGTGCTGGTGCCCCGTGTACGGTCTGCCCCTTGCCATACGTAGCTTTCTCCGGCAATGTAGGCTTCAATCATCGCACGGGCATCAGAGTCATTGGGTTGGATAGGTGGCGATTTAAAGAAGTAGCTACTGGGAGCTTCAATAGCACCTTTTAAGCCGCGATCCAAAGCGAGCTTAGCACAGCGTACTGCATCGATAATAACGCCGGCACTATTGGGGCTATCCACCACTTCCAACTTCAGCTCAATGTTCAGCGGCACATCCCCAAAGCTGCGCCCTTCCATACGGATGTATGCCCATTTGCGGTCTTCTAACCAGGGGACATAATCGCTTGGTCCAATGTAAACATTGTTCGGGCTAAACTCATAGGGCAATTGGCTGACAACCGCGTTAGTCTTGCTGATCTTCTTGCTTTCTAGACGAGAACGATCCAGCATGTTATAGAAGTCCATGTTACCACCCACATTCAACTGGCTGGTGCGCTCCAGGCGGACACCGCGATCAGTAAACAGGTTGGTCAAAACACGGTGAACAATTGTCGCCCCAACTTGACTTTTGATGTCATCACCCAAAACGGGCAAGCCACGTTCTTCAAAGCGTTTTTGCCAATATGGTTCACGTGCGATAAACACCGGGATGGCATTAACAAAAGCACAGCCCGCATTTAACACCTGCTCCACATACCATTTGGTCGCTTGCTCGCTGCCAACTGGCAAATAGTTGATGACCACATCGGTCTTAGTATCTTTCAAAAGCTCCACGATGTTAGCAGTAGACCCGGGTGCTTTGGTGATCTTTTGGCTAAGATACGGGCCCAAGCCGTCGTGTGTCATCCCGCGAACAACAGTTACACCCATGTGGGGGACTTCCGCAAATTTGACGGTATTATTCTGCCCGGAAAAGATCGCTGTTCCCAGGTCTTTACCGACTTTTTCCACATCGATATCAATCGCCGCGCTAAATTCAATGTCGCGGATGCGGTAGCCACCTAGGTTGGTGTGCATGATTCCGGGGACGAACTCGTCGTCTTTTGCGTCCTGATAATAATAAACACCTTGGATCAACGATGAGGCACAATTACCCACGCCGATAATCGCTACACGAATCTTTTTATCGCTCACTTGATTGTAACTCCTATGCAATTACCTTTGCTGTATGCAATGGCTATAAAACGTCTAACTGAGGTGTATAACACCATGAGACCGTTAATCGTAACGCAATTTGTCAATAAAATGTAGGTTAAGTTAAGCAAGCAAGGCACCAATTTTCAAGCCGCAACGTCATTTTACGGTGGTTTGGCTATTGTGATCACATAACATAAGATTTTTTGGATTTAGGAAGTGGCTGCTAAGGGATAATGTTCCTGTCAACGTTAGTGGCGAGATTAATCCCCACATCGACATGCGAACCACTATCCACTAATCCCTCCTGATTTTCCAATTTTAGGTTGGTTGCATCAATCATAATAATATGATACAATAATGAGTGTAATACTTCATCTGTTCCCCAAAATTAGGAGTCCCCAAATGCTAAAAACAGGCGATACAATCGTTCATGCCCGTTATGGTGCTGGCGAAGTTGTTGGCATCCGTGAAATTAAGCGGGACGGCAAACTCACTCGGTATATTTGTATTGAATTAGCCGAAGAGCGGGGTATGTTGATGATCCCAGATGATCAGACTGAAACGGATGAAATTCGTCCAGCGATGACAGATACCCAACTCATTTGCCAGGTCATGAACCGAACCCCGAATCAATTGGATGACAACCACCGTACACGACAACACGCCATTGAAAAACAACTTAAAAGTGGCAACCCACGACAAATTACCCAGGCATTGCGTGATCTCTGTTGGCGTGAAATCACCAATCATCTCACTCAAACTGACTCCCGCCTAAAAACAGACGCGCTGAAACGCTTGTTACATGAACTTGCCCTCAACAGTACCGCGCTAGATATTCGCGACCAGCTAACCCGCATCATTAACCAAGCAATGAACAAACATCGCCAGGCAGTAGAGGTTTAAAATTGCCCCCGTTACGTGAACTTGTTATTGAAGGTGATTTTTACACCATGGGTGTTCAGCATGGTCAAGCTTATGCTGATGACATCCGCGAACTAACCGCAGAACGCATCCAGCTCTGTACTGAAACAGCATGGACTGGACGCGAACTAACCCGCCAACAGGTGTTAGACCTTGCGGCGGAATGCATTCCGCATAATGACGCATATGCCCCAGAACTGATGCAAGAACTGCGTGGTATCGCCCATGCGACTAAGCTCAGCCTAGAGGAAGTGCTTATCACCAATGGTTTTACCGATTTTGTGGATACAATCTATAATGCGAACGCTCTGCCCGTTCATCAACCGGCATATTCTCATACCGATTGTACAACCTTCATGGTCAGTGGGCGTACAACAATTGAAGGGCATAGTTTCATCGGGCAAACATGGGATATGCACGCCACAGCGACACCGTTCGTCATTTTATTGCGAGGCAAACCCAATAACGCCCCCAACTTCCTGACATTAACCGTGGCAGGATGTATTGGGATGATTGGGATGAACGATGCCGGAATCGCCGTCGGGATCAACAATCTGATGGGTGCGGATGGCAAGCCTGGCGTGATGTGGAATTTGGTGATTCGTAAAATTCTGATGCAAACCAATATCCAAGATGCACTTGCTTGTATTATAGATGCTGAACTCGCCGGCGGGCACAATTATGTGTTGATGGATGCAGATGGCAATGGCTATGGCATTGAAGCGATGTCTAGCGTCAAGCGGGTTCAACCGTTGAAAGCAGAACAATACGCCCATGCCAATCGTTGTTTGTATCCGCAAACCAGTGCCGTAGAGCGTGATTTGGATGATAGCACAGTTGATGATTCTGACATCCGCCGCAGCCGTGCTTTAGAGCTACTTACTCGCCGCCCCATTACCCCAGATATTCTCAAATCAATCACAGCAGATCGGTCAGATGGGGTTTATAGCATTTGCTCCATGAGTGAGCCGCCCTTTTATTCTGAGACATGCGGCGCGGCAATCATGCGCCCTGCCACACGAGAGTTTTGGGCAGTTTGGGGCTTACCAAACAAAAACGCTTATGAAGCTTTTAGGTTATAGCCGCTGGTCTTAAAGCAAAAAACCACCCAAGTGGGTGGTTGATCTAGCGGAGAGAGTGGGATTCGAACCCACGAGGGCGTTAACCCTACTCGCGTTCCAGGCGAGCGCACTAGTCCACTATGCGACCTCTCCAAAACAGTATTAGCATTATACCAATCCAATGCACGATTTTCCAGGGTGCATCACACTGGCGTAATGAAGATATGAGCCTCTTATTTGATTCTACCCAACTTTGAGGTTTGCGTCCAATGCGGGAATCCTCCATAATTAATCTTACAATGAAGTAGAATGGAGAATGGGTTGTGAGCAACGATCCAACAAAGAAACCGGACGACCTTATCGGCAAAAAATTCGGGCAATTTGAAATTATTGAAGAAATCGGGCGCGGCGGTATGGCGACGGTTTATCGGGCGCGGCAAGCTTCTATGAACAGAACAGTAGCGATTAAAGTTTTGCCACGCCAAATGTTACACGACCCAGGGTTTTATGAACGCTTTGAGCGAGAAGTTGATGTCATCGCACATCTGGAACATCCACATATCCTCCCAATCTATGATTTTGGGCGTGCGGAAGATGTGCCATATATTGCCATGCGTTATTTAGGCGGAGGTAGCTTAGAACAACGCTTACGGCGTGGCATCCTCAGCCTAGAGGAGTTGGAAAAACCCCTAAAACAGATTGCCCAAGCGTTAGATTATGCTCATCAACAAGGCATTATTCATCGTGATCTTAAGCCGGGTAATATTATGTTGGATGAAAATGGCAACGCTTATTTGAGTGATTTTGGGATCGCGCGAGTACTCGGCAGTGACCTAACCGGCAGCATGATTATCGGCACACCGGCTTATATGTCTCCAGAACAAGCCAATGGGTTGCCAATTGACGGGCGTTCAGACATTTATTCATTGGGTGTGGTGGTATTTGAATTGCTAACCGGGCGCGGTCCCTTCCAAGCAGAAACACCAATGGCTATTTTGTTGAAGCATATCAGTGAACCATTACCTTCCATCCGGGAGCTACGTCACGATATTCCAGAATCGGTTGAGCGAGTGATTCGGCAGGCGACTGAAAAAGACCCCGATGCCCGTTACAGTTCAGCGAGCGAGTTTGCTGATGCATTTTCTGCGGCAATCGCTAACCACGACACAGATATTATGCCATCCAGCAAAAGACCCACCGCCCGCCGTCAACCGGATCAAAGCGAACTCCCTACCCAGCTTGAGAAGCAATTTCCCAAAACAGAAGTGATTTCACCAACAGCCCAAATCAGTCGTCGTTCATGGTTACCAATCATCCTTTTTGGAGCAATCATGCTGATCTTGATTACAGGGGGTGGGGTCATACTGCTTTCTGAACTGAGGGATTCTCCGCCGCCCCCGCCACCAGATCGCGAACCGACTCCATTCCCGTTAGCGGATGTTATCCGACAACCGCAATATTCCATCAGCATCCCGCGTGATTGGATTCCGCGTAATGGTGACTTTTTTGTTGATCTTTCTGATGAGCGTAGGATGATTAACGCCTGGTATGATCCACAAGGACAAACCTTTGTCTCATTAGCACTGATGGACCTCACCACCCCATTTGATGAAGCAGTGGCATCCTATACACAAGAATACTATAGCGGGCGTGAGGCGGTCTTACAGTTGATTGATGAAGCAATTGCTGAGGATGGTACAATCCGCCGCAGTTATTATGTGGCAGGTGAGGGAGAAGTTTTTGCTGATGCGCCAGTCCCACAGACTATTGGTTCCTTGCGGATTGATGAAGGGGCAAGGCAGCTTGTGCGTCCTGGGCAGTTGGATGTGTTCTTTAAACAGGCAGATGGACAGCTAGCAGTTTTAGAATTTTATACTGCTGACCAAATTGGAAATGGCAATGTGGGGCGTTTACAACTTATCTTGGATTCGCTACAGCTTAATTAAGGTGTGGCACACAAACCACACCTTAATCCGGCTCTTGACGAAAAATGCGGACGAATCGCTCGGGTTCAACCCCTAAACTGCGTGATGCCAACTGTTCCTTGCGGATCATTTGATGCTGCCGCCGTCGGACAATTGAATCCTGTGGTTGAAGATCGACAAATGGCTGCCCTGCGCGAATTTGCATAATCGCTTGCTCAGTCTCCCGCAGGGCTTCCCCAAAAGGGTCAAGTGGATTGACCTCCAGCCGGAACACATCAATCAAAAAGTTCTCCATTTGGCTAACGGTGTTCGCTCGTAGGACATAGATCGGCATACCACGCCGCTCAGCATCGACAATCAACCGTGGGCGACGGCGATAATAGTTTTTCATGGTGACCACAGCATCCGCGCTACCTAAATCCTCAGTTACATCTAAGGGGACATGCAACCGCCTTGCAGCTTGTTGTAATCGATTGCGTGCTACACCATAAGCATAAACCGACATCGGCTCTAACGGGGCACCGTTTAATACAGATGGAATATAATCCTCAACATCGGCTTTATCCTTACCTGTAACGGGATGAACATTAGGCGTTATGGTGGAACGCAGCCCAGGGTTATGCCCAGTATTACCATTGCGCCCCGGTTTACGCCCGCTGATGTCGGTCATGGTGACATCACGCATTTCCGGGCGGATGGTCTCCACATGAATTTCACCATTCTTATCACGAATGCGCATTTCCACTGGCAACACCCGACCGCGTAACATCCCGTCCACGGCATCTGCCACACTGGGATGTACCGCCAAGCGGTCACGAGTTTGAATTTCCACCAACACATCAAAGGTTGGCGGTGCCCGGCGTTCTAACACGGTTTTTTGTGTGCCACGCCGCCGTGCCTCATCATCACTTAACGTGACAGATTCAATCCCACCAATCAAGTCCGAAAGGGTCGGGTTGAGCATCAGATTATCCAGCGCGTTACCATGCGCAGTACCAATCAGTTGCACGCCACGCTCAGCGATAGTACGAGCCGCTTGAGCTTCCAACTCACGCCCAATTTCGTCAATAACGATGACTTCTGGATTATGATTTTCAACAGCTTCGATCATCACCTCATGCTGACGCTCCGGGTGAGATACTTGCATCCGGCGGGCTTTCCCAACAGCGGGATGTGGCACATCTCCATCGCCGCCGATCTCATTGGATGTATCAACAATAACCACCCGCTTTTTTTCAGCTAAAACGCGGGCAGCTTCTCGTAACATGGTGGTTTTGCCTACCCCAGGTGAGCCAAGCAGCAGCACATTCTGCCCAGACATAATTAAATCTTCAATGATGTCGATCGTGCCATATACTGCCCGCCCAACACGACAAGTTAACCCAACGACATCGCCTTTGCGGTTACGGATGGCAGAAATCCGATGAAGTGTGCGCTCCATCCCTGCCCGGTTATCCGCATCAAAGTCACCGATATTCTGCACGATCAGGTCAATATCGCGCTGATCCACCTCGTCATCAGATAGTTCAATTTCTCCATCAGTAAAGCGGGCAGTTGGGCGACGACCCAAGTCAAGCACAATTTCCAACAAATTATCGTTGTTGTCGATGTCATCCAGGGCGTTATTAATATGTGGTGGGAGGACTTTCTTTAGTCTATCAATATCGTCAGTTATGCGTCTTTCCATATTCACCTATTTTGCAGCTTATGGTTATTTTTTATCATCAGAAAAGCTGCTAAAAGCTATCACTAATCAGATAACGCCGGCACCAAGATGGATTTAGTGAGTTGGAAGCGCGGTTGGCGGATAACCGCCGCGATGCGCCGCACCATCAACGCTTGCCGCGCGCCAGGCTTAAACTGAAGTGCCTCTAGCGCGGGCTTTATCCATTCTTGGTATCGACGTATACATATCGTTACAGGTAGTTTACCTGATTTTTGTAAGCTTTGTGTTAAATGATGGATAATTGCAGGCGTTTCAGATAGGATATCTGGGTTAATATAAGGCACAATATAAATGCCATATCGCCCAATTGTGACATCCAAATACGCTTCAATCTGTCCATGCTTATCATACACCCAACCATTCAGTTCACCAGATGGCGCAATAACCTGTTGTAACAGACCCGGCACCGTTTGAGCAATCAATGCTTGAATTTGTCCGTAGTCTGTTGAAATTGCAGGTCTTAGATAAACCGGTGGTTCCAAGCAAGGGTAATCCCCAGGCATTCGATACCACAACTGCTGACGGGCATACACCGCAAAGCCACTGGTACGCATGATTTCAAACAGGGCACTACCTTCTTCAACTTCGCCAATCAAAGCGTGGGCGTGGAGCTTGCCCGCCTCTCGTGTCATGGCATCCAACATAAACAGCCAGGCTGTATCATCATCATCAGGATGTGGCGTAGGTGCAAGATACACAATATGAGCATTTTGATCATCCCCACGCAGACGAAATTGACCAACCACTTGCGGTTTACTACTGCGCGTCACCAGGGTATATAACCCTCGTTGGGGCAACAAGATATTGGTCAAAATTGCGCCGCTAGGTCCGTGAACGTTATCCGTACACGCCAATTCACAATTTAGCATGGAAGCATGATCACTGACCCGGCGGATCAATGGAATATCTACCAAATTAATTGTACGGGTATCTGCTTCACGGCTAGACATAACAACACTCGTTTACATGGATAACCTCATATTTATTCTAACCCCGTTTTTAACACATTGGTTGCGTTCTTATCAAATTTGAACTCTAAAGAACCTCTATGAACTAATTATAAAATGAATTGGAATGAAATGTCAAATGGTTAATCCATAAGAGTAGCTTGTCAGGACTTCTGCACCATCCGCCCGTACCACTACATTATCTTCAATCCGCACGCCACCTAAATGCGGCAAATAAATCCCTGGTTCAATCGTAAATACCATGCCAATTTCCAACGGCGCGTCATTGCTAGATGAAATTTGTGGCATTTCATGCACTTCCAACCCTAACCCGTGCCCGGTACGGTGGATAAAATATTCGCCATAGCCAGCATTTTGAATAACATCACGGGCTGCTTTATCAATCATACTTGCCGGAACCCCAGGCTTTACTGCCGCAATCGCTGCTTGGTTTGCCGCCAGCACCACATCATAAATCCGGCGCATTTCGTCTGTTGGCTCACCAATACAAAACGTCCGTGTAATGTCTGCTGGATAACCATGTTTTTTGCCACCGAAATCAATTAAGAGTAATTCATTCGCCTGTAATACTCGGTCACTCACCGCGCCGTGCGGTATCCCGCTGTTTGGACCAGTTTGAACTAACGCCTCAAACGCAAAGCCCTCACTGCCGTGTGCCTTCACCAAGCGATTCAGTTCATCGGCAATTTGCCGCTCAGTCATGCCAGGTTTGATCAATTGCAATAAATCATCTAAGGCAGCTTGGCTTAGTTGTATCGCTTCACGCATTGCCTGAATTTCATCCTCAGTTTTAAGGGCGCGTAAGTGCAACAAGTCCTTGCCAATATCAATTAAGGTTTTTGCACCGCCTTGTTTTAAGGCTAGATATTCAAAAACGCGCATGGTCTGCCCGTCCACGGCAATACTGGAAATCCCTAAGGTGTGGATCGCTTGTTCAAATGCCCCCGCGAAGCCATCGGCATCTGACCAAGGAAAGATTTGCCATTGCAAATCAGCACGTTGTTGAATAACAGGTATTTCCAATGTTGGGATGATGATGCCGTGCTGATTTCGGGTAAACAAGGCGATGGTCGGACGTTCAGAAAGATGAAAATGCAAGCCAGTGTAGTATGTCATATTTGCGCCGGGGATGATGGCAACAGCATCCGCATCTGTTGATGTTAATAAACGTTTCTGCCGTGTTTCATAATCCATTTCAATAATCCTCTCGTGTTTTATATATTCGGCATGTAGCAATTATCACCGTGTCAATTGCTGCTAATTTTAGACGATTACGTAGGTACAAAAACCCCATTTATGAGGTGAATGGCTTTATAGCTTTAATATACATAGCGATATCAGTTGCATTTAATCTGTTTTGAGATATGCTACAATCACTGTATCCCAATTAACGACCCATAACTGAATAGAAAGTGTATTCCATGCATCAAACTCAATTCATTGAATATACATATGACTTAGACAATCACATTCATATTTTTTACGTCAAAAAAAAGACACGCCAAGCAGTAGATGAATATGCGATGTATCTGCGGCGCATTGGGCAAGAAATTCAAAACAGCTCTAACCCACCGCAGGTTTTACGGATGATTCTGGATATTCGTGAAACAGGTGTGTTTCCACTACAATATCTGTTTAGCAAGCTCAGGGCGATCAACGCGGAATATCCCAATATTCCACCAACTTATCTGGCATATATCACAGATTCAACAGGAGATATAGCCCTCATCAACAACCTGCAATATGCTAGTGCTGTTAAACAAACCAACTATAGACAGGTTTTTACACCTGCGCAATATGACGAAGCAATTGCATGGTTAAAAACTCAATGAGTGTTCAGGCTGACAGGGTAATTTGTATCTAGCAAGGTAAAGGGTTATATGTTCCCACAAGACGAAAACCCAATCGCTCGTCTAGCGGCGATAGTTGGAATCAGTATTATGCTAGCAGTATTGGGGATTACGTTATTCGGTATTTTCACCAATAGTACGAATACGTTTGAATCACCCTATCTGCGCCTCAATTACCCTGATGGCTGGCGTGAGATGAATACTGACTTGATAACAGATTGTGAGGATATTGAGTGTATATTGGTCTTACAACAGATCGCACCGCCTAATGCCACACTGATGATCTCTCGTTTACAAATGTTAGAAAGACAAACGCCGGAACAGCTCGCTTTACGCAGCCAAGAACTGCAACAAGGTGAAGTTATTGGCACATTTGACTTAACGCTGGCTGGTCAATCCGCGTTTGGTTTGGATGTGTTGGTTTCCGGCAGGCGGTGTGACACCATCATCCGGCAAATTTATGCCATAAGAGACACAACAGCGTATCAAATTTTGGTGATCGTGCCGTGTCAAGATGACTTTGCATCGATTTTAGGAGCAGTACAAGACATGCTAGATAGTTTACAGCTTTTTTCTGGGCAGGCGATATAAAGCAGCAGTTAACGGACGGGCTTGGCAAAGATCATGCGCCCTGCTTCTCGGTTAATCAGCTTGGTTACTTCCACTCGTACAGTACGATCCATATACGCTTTACCATCTTCCACGACAACCATTGTACCGTCATCCAAATAGCCGACACCTTGGTTGGGGTCTGTCCCCTCTTGTATGATATGCAAGGGGAATTCCTCTCCAGGAATATAAACCGACCGCACCGCATTCGCTAATAAATTGATGTTCAGTACAGTCACACCCTGTGACTCAGCAACCTTGCTAAGCGGGTAGTCATTGGTCAACAGATGCGCATCTAATTGAATGGCTAACGCCACTAGCTTATCGTCAACTTCTGGAATATCTTCTGGATCATCCTCGATGACCTTAACCGGCGTGATGTTGTTGCGCTGCAATTCGGTTAGTTTGATCAGCCCACGCCGCCCTCGATTACGCCGTAAAGTATCTGACGAATCCGCCACTTGGTGTAATTCCGTCATGACGAAACGTGGCACAAGCAGAGTTCCACCTAAAAAACCGGTTTTGGCAATATCCACAATCCGCCCGTCAATTAACACGCTGGTATCCACCAACATCTGGCGCGTGCCAGACATTGCAAAAGCTTTAAGGCGTTTGTTCAAAAAATTCTCAGAGATAAAATCCCAAATTTCCCGCGCCCGCACCCGGAAAATCGTCATCCCCAAGTAACCCCCAACCAATGAGGCAGCCGGCGGTAGTATTTCATTAAACGGTACGGGTAAAAATGAAAGCGGATAAGCCATTAACAAGCCCAGGATTAACCCGATAAAACCACCCAACAGCACCATGAAGAAGACCTCTATTGGTAGTTCACGGATACTTTGATTAATGCTTTGAATAGGGCGGACGGTCAGCCAAGGGGTGAGGATTAGCCCCACCAACGCGCCAACTAGACCAAAAATCAGCGCAGATGCATCTGGGGGGAGAGCCAGAGCGTCTGCATCAAACCCCAGGCGAGCACCTAGGAACGTAAACACAAACAAACCCACAATACGGGATATAAATTCGGCAGTTGCCATTGTTAAGAGACTCCCAGACTGGTGTTCATCTACTCGTCACGCGGATAAAAATTGCGAAGGCATATTATGCCACAGAACACACCAGTCATAATAAGAACAAATTTACCAAGATGCAAGCATCGTTAAATGAAGGATCATGCTAGCATATGACAAGTATAAAACTTGTTATGGGACTCTACAACAGGCGTTCAGCTTAAAAGCCGATAAGTTGCATCCATCAAGATTGATCCAACTTGTCGATTTGTTCATCCGTCATACCAAAACGGCGACGGCGATGGCTAAACGCCCACAACGCCTTAAGTAGCTCGGTTTTATCAAAATCGGGCCAATACGTTGGGGTGGAATAATATTCGGAATACGCCCCCTGCCAAAGCAGGAAATTACTCAGGCGGAATTCACCACTGGTGCGGATAATCAAATCGGGGTCTGGCAAGCCGCCCGTGTATAGATAGCGGCTAATTAGGTCTTCTGTCACCTCTTCCGGTGGGATACCATCGCGGATAATCTCTTGGACAGCGTGGACGATCTCATCCCGTCCGCCATAATTAAACGCGACATTGAGGATGAGTCGGTTATTGTTTTTGGTCTGTTCACACGCTTGTAAGATTTTCTTTTGAAGGTGAGGGCTAACCCCCTCTAGTTTACCGATATGACGAACCTGTACTCCTTCTTGATCAAGCTTATTGACTTCCTGGTCTAGCACCATATTGAGGATAGACATAAGAATACGAACTTCTTTAGGGGGTCTGCCCCAATTTTCAGTAGAAAAGGCGTAGATTGTCAGAATTTCTATCCCAAATTCCACACAAGCCTCTAAAATGCGGCGTAAATTTTCTTTGCCTTGATGATGCCCGGCAGTACGCGGCAGCCCACGTGCCTTTGCCCACCGCCCATTTCCATCCATAATAACGGCGACATGCCTAGGGATCACAGGGGGCAACGTATTAGGTGTTTGCTCCGATTGTTTTTCAGTTGTTCCGTTGATCGTACCCATAGGACAAGTCGCCTTTCATACTTATACTTCCATGATTTCAGCTTCTTTTAACTTACCTAATTCATCAATTTTTTTGATGAATTCATCGGTAAGTTTTTGGATTTCATTTTCACCGCGTGCTTTTTCATCTTCAGAGATCATGCCTTCGTTTTCAAACTCAGTTAAATCTTTATTGGCACTCCGGCGGATGTTACGGATTGCCACGCGGTTATCTTCCATCACCTTATGCAAAAACTTGACTAATTCCATCCGGCGTTCACGGGTAAGGGCTGGCATATTCAGGCGGATGTTTGCACCGTCCACGTTTGGATTAATCCCAAGATCAGATTGCTGAATTGCCCGTTCAATGTCTTTGACAGCACCCGTATCATAAGGACGAATTAGGATTTGCATCGCCTCTGGTGTAGAAATATTCGCCAATTGGCGTAGCTCAGTTGGTTGTCCATAATAATCGACAATTAAACGATCAACTAGGGCAACACTAGCGCGATTTCCACGGATACCGTTTAATTCATCCTGGAAAACATGCAAAGTTGCCTTCATTTTTTCGCGTGCTTCATTAACAATATCATTGATCATCAAAACCTCCGTTCTATAACCCAATTGCTTAAATCGCCCGGGTTTGAACGTTTACACCCCTTCAAACATTTTCACATAAGTATACCGGCTTTCAGTCATTGTTAACAATATACACTCCATCACAAACCAAATCCTCACCATCAAGCTAAAATGAATATGCTATCATAAGAGACAAGTTTGTAACTAAGAGTGTGTTGTATGGAAAAAATCTATACGGGTTTACAATTTGCCTGGCTAGAAAACAAGTGTATCGCAGCGTATCGCGTAGAAAACCTAGCGATGGATGTCATGGTGGAGTGGTCAGATCATGTTATCAACCTCTTAAAAAACTGGCAGCCAGATGGGTTCAACCTATTTCTGTTCGATATTTCCACACCCGGTATTGGCTCCTCTTACCTAGTTATGACAGGGCGAGAGCTATTTAACGTCGGGATCACAAGGGCGGGGTACACTCGGGTGGAACAATTGATGCAACAACGCCAAGCGCAAAACCCAAACGCCGGAATCCGTGTTGCGTTAGTCGCCTCACCAGACCCATCTGGGCAGATCATTCGCCGTTATAGTGGGACAGCCCGCTTAGATGTTGTGATGGGTAAGTTATTCTTTCAACATCAGGATGCTGTGCGTTGGCTTTTAGCACAAAACCAGCCAGCCATCACAACTAAAACAAGCGAATTAAAACAAAAACTCCAGATAATGATCAACCGGCTTCAATCAAACACAGAGCCAAGTGATACACAACAACAAGAGCTTGTTCTGCTAATCAATGGTGCAGTGGAACGGGTATCGCTTAATGGCAGGAATATGCTGACCATCGGACGTAAAACACGTGATGGTCAACACACCGTTGATATTGATTTAAGCAGCTATGGTGATTCAGCATCGAGCGTGTCTCGTCGTCATGCACGCTTATTATTGGATGATAACGCCATAATGATTATGGACTTGGGTAGCACAAACGGAACATATATCGCTGGCGAAAAACTCATCCCACATGAACCTCGTCGTATCACACCGGATGATTTAATTCACCTTGGGCGTGTTAGCTTGTCAATTTTATTGTGATATGTGATGAGTTTTTAATGTGTCATTATGCAATAATGTGACGTTGAACTTCTGCGGCGCGGGCGGCATCATCTCGCATGCCAAGTTGTGTAAAAATCGCCATGACATGCTCCAACTTACGGGCGGCGGTGGTTCGTTTGCCGCGCTTAGCAAGGCTGACCGCTTGTGAAAACATCGTGCGCGCTTGTTCCGCTTCTGCATCAATTTCTTGCAGGGCATTTAGTGAGGCGCGGAAGTAAAAATCGGGATCATCGGTATACTGGGTATCTGGCACGCCACCAAGTTCGGTGATAACCTCCCCCATAATCCGATTTGCCATACCGCGCAAGATGGCATCCCCGGTATACTGTGCCAATTCAATAGCCTGGGTTGCGTTTTCCCATGCCGCTTGTAGGTCACCGGCACGCAAATAAATTTGTGCCATTCCCTGGTAAACTTCACACATCATACGCTGGACATAGATATCTTCTGGCAATGCTTGGCTAATGACGATCGCCCGTTCAAAAACTTGACGCGCTTCTTCGTCTCTACCTAATGTAACCAGCACCAAGCCCTCATTGACAATTGCCAATGTCAGGTCACGTGGTTGATTATAATCTTGCAGGGTTTGTTGAGCATTACGGAATAATTGAACAGCCCGCTTGAAATCACCTAAAAAGCGGTAATTTTCTCCCTGGTTTAAATCCATAATGGCAACGCGGCGTAAATTACCAGCTTTTTCATACAATTCACGCGCACGTTCCACATGCCGGATACTCATACTAAAATTACCGCGATAATGTTGGATAAACCCTAAGAGTTGTTCCGCACGCCCTTGATTAACAAGATCGCCCTCGGCTTCCTGTAAATAATGTGTTAACGTGGCGACGGCTTCTTGATAAGGCAGTGTGCCGTTTTGCCAGCGATTGATAACATCCATACAGCGCGCATTAAATTCGGGCGTGGGTTCATTATCTGTTGTGATATTTCCCACCATCAGATTGAGCCTTTCCTTATATAATACCTAGACCAGTTATGTTATAGCCAATTTGTGTGAAAAATGCACGAATTTCATAGAATAAAGCACAAACAACTCAATTTTTCCAAACATGACACAAGCAAGGATATATATTATGAGCGATAGTTATGATCTGCTATGTATGGGGCGCAGCACACTCGATTTATTTGGGAATACGCTTGGCGCAGATTTTACGGCTCAGCGCATTTTCCGGGCGTATTTAGGGGGTTCGCCCATGAATATCTGCGTGGGGGCACATCGGCTCGGCTTAAAAACAGCTATGCTTACCGGCGTGAGCGACGATGAAGTCGGTCGGTACATCCGGCAAGCTATTAGAGAAGAAGGGATCACAGATGACTATGTGCTAACCAAGCCCGGCACATTAACCAATATCGTCATTGGGGCATTACAACCACCTGGGGGTGGGCAATTTGCCGTTTATCATGCGGCTAATGCTGATTTACAGCTTAATTTTGAGGATATACTTAACGCGCCAATTCCACAAAGTAAGGTGTTTTTATTCACGGGAATGTGCTTATTAGCAGAGCCAAGCCGTAGCGCAACTTATTTTGCAGCAGAACGCGCCCAAGCGCATGAGCGTAATGTCGTTATGGATTTAGACTATCGCCCAGCAATGTGGGATAGTGTACGGACTTATGGCGTATATACCCGTGCAGTTTTACCGCATGTGGATATTGTGATCGGTACAGAGGATGAAGTACTGGCAGCAACTGGCACAGATGACTTAACGGCGGCGGTGATTACCCTATTGAGTGTGGTGAAGCGTGCGGTTTTGGTCAAGCGTGGGGTAGAAGGTTGCGAAGTTTATACTGTTCAAGGGGCTGCTCATGCCATTCCACCTTTCCCAGCGGAGGAAGTCAACATCATGGGGGCGGGGGACGGTTTTGCCGCGGGGTTTTTATATGGTTATTTGCGCGGCTGGACTTTGGTTAAATCAGCTCGGTTTGCTAATGCTTGTGGTGCTATTCAAGTGAGTACGCATGGCACCGGGAGTGAGATGCCAGCGTTGAGCGTGGTGTTAGATTTTATTGATGAACATGGCGGTTTTTAATTTATTGGATACGAAATTATCCCTGGGTTTATTGGATCATTTTTGTTATGATGCAGGCGTTTTTGTCGTAATCAGTTATCATAATCATGCCAAAAAAGATTATACAGCGGGTTCGTGCTATTATATTAACAGATGATGGAAAAATTCTGTTCATCAAACGGGTCAAACAAGCTGCGCCGCCCTATTGGGTTGCGCCGGGTGGCGGCGTAGAAAGCGATGATGATGACATCTATGGCACACTCCGACGTGAATTATTAGAAGAATTAGGCGCGCAAGTCGATATTATCAAAGAGGCGTTTATTCTACGACACCAAAAAGCAGGGAAAAATCTACAGGAACACTTTTTCATCTGCCGTTTGATTGACTATGACTTGAATCTGCGGCATGGACCAGAATTTGATGACCCATCTCGCGGTGAATATCTGCTAGATTTTGTTCCGTTAGAAGAACAGGCTATAGCTAGTCTTAACATCAAAACCAAAGAACTGCGTGATTGGCTACTGCAAAACCTAGATACATTACGCAGCGCATAACCCCCAAAAACCAAGGCGCATCTCCCCGCGCCTTTCTAGAAAGAAATTTCGTCTTTTTTATCTGATCTGTTATGATACACTCAACCACCGCGTAACCTTTTACCCATGAAATGGGTTTTTATATAACACAGGGGCAGCTTAGTTGTTGAGGTATATTTATGTTTCGCAAATTACATGAAACACCGATAGCCATTATTGGCATGGCTGCGGTTTTCCCACAGGCGCATAACTTGCGTGAATTTTGGGATAACATCGTGAACAAGGTCAATTGCATTGAAGATGTACCACCTTCACGTTGGAATATTGAGGATTACTATGACCCGGACCCCACCGTACCGGATAAAACCTATAGCAAACGCGGCGGATTCATCCCTGAAATTGATTTTGACCCGATGGAGTTTGGGTTACCCCCTAATATTTTAGAGGTAACGGATGTATCTCAGATGTTGGGCTTGGTTGTGGCACGGGATGCCATGATCGATGCGGGCTATTTGGATGCCCCGGCAGAAGTCCGCGACCGCACCGGTGTCATTTTAGGCGTGGGCGGCGGGCAAAAGCTCATCACACCGTTAACTTCCCGCTTGCAATATCCTGTTTGGCGGCGGGCATTAGAAAGCAGCGGCATCACTGGAGAAGACGCAGACCGCATCATTGAAAAGATGAAAGCCGCATACATCAAATGGGAAGAAAACAGCTTCCCTGGGATGTTAGGGAACGTCATCGCCGGGCGTATCGCCAATCGCTTAGATTTAGGCGGAACAAACTGCGTCGTAGATGCTGCCTGCGCCAGTTCTATGGCAGCGATGAAACTCGCCATTAGCGACCTGATCGAAGGGCGCGCGGATATGATGATTACCGGCGGCGTGGATACAGATAATTCACCATTTATGTATATGTGTTTTAGCAAAACGCCGGCGTTTACCCCTGGGGATGTGCCCCGCCCGTTTGATGAACAATCAGACGGGATGTTGGTTGGTGAAGGCATAGGGATGTTAGTGCTGAAGCGGCTAGAAGATGCCGAGCGTGACGGAGACCGTATCTATGCAGTGATTCGTGGCATTGGCACATCATCCGATGGGCGTTTTAAGAGCATTTATGCGCCACGTGGCGAAGGGCAAGAACGGGCTTTACAACGTGCTTACGACGATGCTGGTATTTCACCTTCTCAAGTTCAATTACTGGAAGCACATGGCACCGGAACCCGTGCTGGCGACCTGACGGAAGTAACAACCGTTGTGCGCTTCTTTAAGCAGCACATTGACCACACGGAAGCAGATAAATATATGGCGATTGCGCTGGGCAGCGTTAAATCGCAGATTGGGCATGCCAAAGCCGCAGCAGGTGCTGCTGGGTTAATTAAAGTCGCGCTGGCACTTCATCATAAAGTGTTGCCTGCCACGCTCAATGTCGATCATCCGAACCCCAAACTCGGCTTGGATGAATCACCCGTGTATGTCAATTCACAAACACGCCCGTGGATCAGCAACGGTGAGCCGCGCCGCGCAGGGGTCAGCTCATTTGGTTTTGGCGGCACGAATTATCATTTTGTGCTGGAAGAATATACCCCAGATCACGCCGGACAATATCGCATACATCACACATCAGAGACCGTTGTCTTTCATGATGAAACGCCCCAAATGCTCATCAATAAGATGCGCAAGGTGTTAAATAAACTCCAAAGTGAAGACCCAGATGAGCAATACCTGAACCTGGCACGATACAGCCGTGTGACCAATATCCCAGCAGATCATGCGCGGGTAGGGTTTGTCTCTGCATCCCCACAAGAAGCAATGGAACTGATGGAAGCTGCGCTCAAATTCTTGGAAATGCGCAAGAATGATGAGGAATGGCAACATCCTAAAGGGATTTTTTATCGTCGTCGTGCGCTGGATTTAAGCGGGAAAGTTGTCGCGCTGTTCAGTGGGCAGGGATCACAATATGTTGAAATGGGGCGTGAATTGGCGATCAATTTTGCCACCATCCGCCAGAGTTATGCGGAAATTGACAAGTTATTCAAACAGGATAACTTGCCATTGGTAAGCAATGTTGTTTTCCCGCCACCG
>RFHA01000127.1 GCA_003696565.1 Chloroflexota bacterium | reverse complement strand
TAATACGCCAAAAACGGGTTAATTGCCCAATTGCTGCCGCTGCCAGCAATAGGATAAGCGGTATCAAAATCGATAACATACGATAAGTGAGTGTGGGAAATAGGAGATTAATTGCAAGCGATAACCCTGCGGTAATCACAACAACTAGCCCCAATGTAAACCGTCGCGGGTCAATGCGCCGCTGGGCAACGTGCCACATCCCAATGGCTGATAAAACCAGCCAAAACCATTCTGGTCTGCCAAGTAGTTGATAGATCAACACTTGAAACCCATACCAAGTTGGTGGCAAAGCATGCCCTAACCCTTCTGCTCCAATTTGCTGTGTAAGTTGGAAGTATAGCACTGGTAACCAGGGCAAAAAGCCAATTGCGATGATGATATATGGCTTGATAATATTGCGCCGTGTCAACAAGCTATGAAGCCCTAATGCGAGCAAAACAAATCCACCCCAATACACCGTCCACAATAAAGCCAATCCTGCCAAAATCAAGGCAATTGTGCGTGGATGTGTTGGTTTTTCCCACCAACTCAAATACGCCCAAACTAGCAACGCTGTTAAGAGTTGTGCTTGTGGATATTGGCGAATTTCTTGCCCCAAAACACGCACCAGATCATGCAAGATATACAGCACGGCAGCCAACGCCCCTGTTAAATCGCTCTGCAATTTTTTACCCAGACGATAAATCACAGCGGCACAGACGATAATCATCAAGACACTGTAATAACGCATGGCGAAAATCGTATGACCGGTAACACTGCGCCAGATATAGAGTGCATAAAAATAAAGTGGAGGGTGAACATCTTCCGCTACCATTTGTGTAACACTGATGGGGGTATCACCCGCCGTGGCAGCAACTGACCAGCCTTCATCGACCCATAAATCTAGTGCAGTCAGACCATTTAAAAGCAATCCAAACCCCAACAGTAAGATCAGGATGTTACGAAAGTATGACATGGTGTATTCCATGATAAAACAAAAACACTGCTTTATCATAATAAGCAGTCAGGGGGAAGTAAATCGGAGATATGTTTATAGTAGTTTGAGTTTGTCGATCAGGCGGCGGATTGCGCTTTTATTGCAATGACGTTGTTGTTTGCGACGTGCTAAATCACGCAGATGTTCGATTTGATCTAATAGCATCCGGTGGTGAACCATCTCACCATTGACCTTATACCATTGATTCCCAACGTAATCGGTAGTTGGTTCCTGTCCATAAACTAGCTTATAAACATAGCTATAATCATAAATAATATTTTGTTGTGTTTGATTAAGTTGCAGCATCTTACCACACTCGATAATCATTGAGGATGAAAGACGACAATGTGGAACACGAATATGAATGTGATAATACATAAAAATTGTAAATTTTACGGTAGGAAAAAAGTGTTGATCAGGTGTGATTAGGTGCTTATTTGCAGTATAGGCAAGGCTATGCTACGGTTAAACCAAAAAGGAAAAGGGGCATGTGATGGTTGACTTTGCCGCACTGCGTCAGAAAATGGTTGACGAGCAATTAAAGGCACGGGATATTCGTGACATGCGCGTGTTACAAGCGATGAACCATGTGCCACGCCACGAATTTGTTCCCCCGGAATTACAACACTTAGCTTATCAGGATAAGCCGTTGCCAATTGGTGAGAATCAGACGATCTCTCAGCCGTATATTGTCGCGTTGATGACTCAGATGCTCCAGTTAGAGGGACATGAGCGTGTCTTGGAAATTGGAACAGGTTGCGGTTATCAAACAGCAGTTTTATGTGAATTAGCAGCTTATGTTTACTCCTTGGAACGTTTTGCCTTATTAGCAGACCGAGCAAGTACGACCTTGGCACGGTTAGGGTATGACAATTTGGATATTCACGTGGGGGATGGCAGCCAAGGCTTACCAGATATGGAGCCATTTGATGCGATTATTGTGACCGCTGCTGCACCTAGTATCCCTGGTCCATTGGTTTCACAACTGAGTCCTAACCAAGGACGTTTGGTAGTCCCTGTAGGGGATAGCAAAGGACAGCATATTTATATTGTTCAGCGCATTGGGGATAAAAACAAGGTAAAGCGCACCATTCCGGTACGCTTTGTGCCTTTGATTGGTCGGTTTGGTTTTCGTGATGATGGCAACCCACCGCCGGCAACAGTTTAGCCCTGTAAATTCTGGCGGATTGCCACAAACTGTTTGATAAAATCACCGCTATCGGTGGCGATTAACACACCGTTTAGCTTATTCACCACCAATTCACCAAGGTGATTGACCAAGTGGGTGATTTGTTGACGCATAATCATCATCACATCATCCCAATGTACATCTTCTGGTAATTGTGGTTCACGCAGGGGGCGGGTGCTTTCCAGATAATTCATGATAGGTTCAATTTCTGGGAAGATGAGCTTACTTGGTAGATCATGGCGCATGACGGCATAAAAATGACGAGCAAGCTGACGGGTGCCGTTTTCCAGCGCAAACCGGTCACTAGCGGGCTGTGGCGGTTGAATCTGGCTTGAACCAGCTTGTGCCAAAAGTAACACGGCGCGGCGCATCAAGACTTGTAACTCTGGCATACTTTGTAAACTGTTTGTTGCGGCAATTAAGACCCCATTCGGTTTAAGAACACGACGGAACTCTACTATCGCCTCATCAATATCCGGTACATGATAAAGCATGTGATTCGCCATCACAACATCAAACGTATTATCGGCATAAGGTAAAAATTGAGCATCTGCGAGACTGAGATTTTTTTCTGCTGGATGGGCGGCAAGCATCCCCGGTGAAAAATCAACACCGTGATACTCAATTGTTGCCCAATGCGCTTTCAGAGGGGTGTAATATGTCCCAGAAGCGCATCCAACGTCTAGCACACGCTCGTCTCCGCGCCATTCAATGGCTTGTAAAACCCACTCAGGAAAATCAATACGTGGGTGTGTATATTTTTCGTGAATTGCCTGGCGAATTTTCAGGTTTTTGTCTGTTGCATATTGTTGACGTACAGGATCATTGGGCATGGTCAATATCCAAATCTTGGTTGTTTTACATAAAGTATAATGAAGCATCGTTTTATGCAACTCGGGAATTGACGATGCTATCTGAAATTATTTTAGCGCAAGAACGCTTATCCGACTATTTATGTTCGACATTATTAGAATATTCACCAGAGCTTGACGTTTGGTTTAAGCTGGAAAACACCAACCTTACTCATTCGTTTAAAATTCGTGGCGCGTTAAATGCCGTTTTGTCTTTAGATGAACAAGGGCGAGAACGCGGTATTATTACTGCCTCATCCGGGAATCACGCGCAGGGTGTGGCATATGCCGCACATTTGACCGGTACACGTGCAACAATTTTAATGCCTGCTCATACCCCACAGCGCAAAATTGATGGGGTTCGTCAATATGGCGCGGAAGCCTTAGCAATTTATGCCAATTACGATGAGGCAGAAGCCGCCGCGCATCAAATGGCACAAAAAAGTGGCTTCACGTTTATTTCACCCTATAATGACCGGCGTGTGATCGCCGGGGCAGGTACAATCGGCTTAGAAATTTTGGCACAAAAGCCGGATGTATCACGGGTGATTGTTCCTGTTGGTGGTGGTGGGCTGATCTCTGGAATTGGTGCAACCATCAAATCCAAAAAACCGGATGTTCAAATTATTGGCGTTAACGCACAATCTGCCCCTGCCATGACCAACGCTTTTTATAATCTCAATCACCCAGAAGTATGGGACACAGTGGCAGAGGCTTTATCCGGTGCGATTGAGCCTGGTGCCATCACATTGGATTTGGCAAAACAATATGTAGATCAAATGGCGATGGTGTCAGAAGAACAAATCGCCACGGCAATGCGTTGGATGATCTCTCATGCTGGTTGGTTGGTAGAAGGCGGTGGTGCGGTGGGTGTGGCGGCGGTGTTGCATCATGTAGTGCCGCCACAGCCCAACACTGTGATCGTTATCAGCGGCGGAAACGTTGATATGCAAACTGTGCAACAAATACTTTGTGAGTCACGGTCATAGTACTTGATGCGTTGCCTGGGCAAGGCAAAGTACTTTGCCTTCTGGGTTGAGGGCGCGGGCTTCAATAAACAGCATTTTGCGTGTTTGTTCTTTAACGGTTGCCTCCACGATAATATAAGGCGTTTCCGCTGTTACTGGACGGATGTAAGAGATATTCAGCTGTGTGGTGACGTTAGGGGGGGCGACCATAAAACTTAACGGTCCAATCGTGTTATCCATCGCAGCGACGAGCATTCCACCTTGCATATAACCAAATGGGTTTTGATAACGCTCTTTGACCGGAAAGCGTATCTTCATAAAATTCTCGCCAGAATCCAACACTTCGCCTTCCATATCTAAGAAAATTGGCGGGGGAATCTTCAAATCCATCTCATTTTCACCTTGCAGCATCTCGTTTAAGTTACTATTCATATCATACCCTTTGCTGATGTTTCAACAGATTAATGCAATTTTTATCCCCTAACAACACTGCGGACGAAGAACCACAGATTTGCCGGGCGTTCTGCTAGTCTGCGCATAAAATAGGGATACCATGCCGTGCCGAATGGGACATAAACCCGCATTTTATATCCCGCTTTTGCTAATTCAAGCTGACGGTTGGAACGAATACCATAAAGCATCTGAAACTCATAACCCGCTTGCGGAACTTGATATTTATCGATGATCTCTAACGCGGCGGTGATCATGGCTTCATCATGTGTGGCAATATCCAAATAAGCTGGCGGCACATGCTGCAAAAAGTCGTCCATGATGGCGATATAATGTGCATCCACATCAGACTTTTTAGGGAAGGCGATTGTTTCCGGTTCTAAATAAGCCCCTTTACACAGGCGGATGCGCGCGCCTTCTGCGGCAAGTTGTTGCATATCTTCTCGGCTGCGGCGTAAGGCTGATTGAATGACGGTACCGACGTTTAAGAACTCGGTATGCATCTGGCGGAAAATTCGCAGGGTTATATCTGTATAATGGCTACTTTCCATATCAATCGTAACAGGGATATCACCGGCAACTAACAGGATTTTCCGCAGGTTATTGATGCATAACTCTTCGCTGATATCTAACCCGAGATGGGTCAGTTTAAGTGATATGCTGGCTTGCAGTTTTTCAGATTGGATGCGGTGGAGCAGTTGGCAATAGGTATTCACAACATCTTCGGTATCTTCCACCTGCTGAACGCTTTCTCCCAGGTAATCCAGGGTGACGAGTAAACCTTTTTTGTTCAAATCGTGGGTAACTTGGATAGCATCATCCATCTTTTCTCCAGCGACGAACCGCCGTGCAACGCGCCTTGCTAAAAAGAAATGCGTGACAATTGCACGCGCCCACCCTGCCTGAGAAAGGTACAATAATATTTTTCTAAGCATGTTCAAATCCTAATTTGAATCAAAATTTGACTTTTGTTCAAATTATAACATTAGGGGATGAAGAAGGGGATAATTCAATAAGGACACGTTGAGTTTACATCGTGTCCTCATCAGTGAATGTGATGGTGGTCTCACAATTACCACATCGCCATAAATCAACAATGGCAGGAATGTTCAAAGACTGTGCAACTGCCTTGGGCCAAGTCTGTTGACCAAGATGAGTAAAGACCGATTGGGTATGACAGGTTGGGCAGGTTTGTTCGCATGTATTCACTTGTGGTTGTTTTTCTTCTATAGATTTCAACATGACAGCCTTCTGGATTGACTACAATTTATCATATACCAGATAGACGTAATATTTTGTCATGGAGTTGCAAAAATTTGGTAAGAGTATCCTAACCATTGGTAAAACAATCAAGCAGAGGCATGTATTTGTAGCATAACAAAACCGATTAAAGCGATAAGGCACAGCAATCCACCCCCATATATAAATAATGCCCGTAGCACTCGCCCCTCATCACCGCTTAGCCCAACGGTGCTTGCACCCACCATGATCTTTGCGGGAGCTAATAAACTAGCGATTGCGCCGGCTGTTGTCTGTATTGCTAATACAGTTGGTACACTTAAACTCATGAGTATTGCTGTATCCATTTGTAAAACCGCGAATACCGCGTTGGAATTGGTGTTACTGCCTGTCATAAATGCCCCAAGTGCGCCGATTGTCGTGGCGACAAGAGCATATAAATCTGCTGGGACGGCACGACTCATCCATTGTGCAATTTCACGAGTCATACCACTATTTGCCATGATAATCGCCATGCACATCATGGTCAAAATACCAATAGCGGGAGGAATACCTTTTTTACGAACCCCCGTTATGATTTTTTGACGTGTGTTCGGTGGGTAGTATCCCCGGCGATCAAACAAAAAAGAGGCGATCAACGCGCTATATAACAAAATAGCACCGGTATGCCCTAATAAACTAAAGCCGATCGTATCGGCTTCGGTAATCCAGCCTTTGCTTGTTATGACTTGTGGTACATCGATAGATAGTTCAAAAGATGAGAAAATTTGCTTAACCGGCTCCACACCTTTGATGAACACGGCAAGTATAACCAATATGATATAGCCAGAAATTGCCAATAGAAATGATGGGCGAGGTGTTTCTGGCTGTTGTGTCGATGTAGAAGGGGATGATGATGCATGATAAAAAGGTAGGCGGGTGACACCTAAGCCGATAATTAAACCAGCTAATCCGCTCAGTGCCGATGCGATATTCCATAGACCATTGGTTGCGGCAAGATATTGTACCATTGCCATCGTCGCGCCGATAATGACAATCGCAGGTAGTCCACGCTGTAACCCGCGCCAACCGGCATAGGCGAATGCTGCCATAACCCCGCAGGCAATCGCCATAATCCCCAGTATAAACGCTGTTTCTGGGGCAAGATAATAACCATCCAAACCCGTCACACCTGTTAAAGTGATGTAAGATGATCCCAGTGAACCAAATGTCACCGCCCAGGCATGCCCGATAGATGGAATGACAACCGCGGCTAATGGGGGTAATCCTAGCCCAACTAACAATGGTGCAGCAATGGCAACAGGAACGCCAAACCCGCCAACCCCTTGCAAAAATGAGGTGAATACCCATCCCAGTAAAAGCACTCGTAGCACATCATCACCTGTCAGGGCTGTCAACCAATCTGCGATGACTTGCAATGCACCAGCTTGATCTACCACGAGATAAAGCAACAAAGCCGCCCAAACGATGAACACCACATCGACGGTTAAAATTAATGCCCGTAAATGAGCATAAGCTTGCACGTCAATTCCGGCACCAAAGAGCAGTGTGGCAATCAACAAGGCGAGTATCCACCCAACTGCACCCGCTTTGCTCCCGCCACAACGCCATCCAACCATCAATATTAAGACCATCAATGGCGGCAAAGCGGCTAAAATAACATCCATAGCTTGTGTGTCCTTGAACGATACGTTTGTTATTAAAAATAAGCTATATTGTGTCTAATTTCAGGCAGACACAATATAGCCAATTGGATTGTGGGAACGGTTTATGAAACTAACAGCCAATAAAAACCATATGCGCCTAGTGTGATAGATTCGCCCACGGCACTGTCTTCATCCAAAACATTGATAAAGTGATAGCCTGTTGGTAACTCAATTGTCTGTTCTGTTTCTACTAAGTTGTGTAATGCTAGGAATTTACCGTTTTCATCTTCTCGCCAAAAGCATAACAGCGTATTGGGGAGGTGATCTAACCATTGCAGCGCGCCACGTGGCAGCATATCAAGCTCTTTGCGTGCATGGATCATCTGCCGGACGCGATGTAGTAATGAATTAGGGGTAATCTCTTGCACAAGCACATTGACTGTTCCATAGCCGTAATCTGGTCCACTGACGGGGGGGGCGTAAAGGTTTTCTAGAGGGGCGACGGAAAAACCACCATTGATGCTGTCGTTCCACTGCATCGGAGTTCTTACACCGTTGCGGTCTTCTAGGGCGATGTTATCTCCCATACCGATTTCATCCCCATAATATAATACAGGCGCGCCGGGCAACGTAAGCAGCAAAGAGTGCATCAATTCGATCTTCCGGCGGTCGTTATCCATCAAGGGAGCTAACCGCCGGCGGATGCCTAAGTTAAGGCGTTGACGCATATCTGGTGCGTAATAATCCCACATGAACTGACGCTCTTCTTCTGTGACCATTTCTAGCGTTAGTTCATCATGATTGCGTAGGAAAGTTGCCCATTGGCAACCATCTGGTATGGGCGGGGTATCTGCTAGGATATTCACCACATCTGTACGATCACCCTTTGCCAGTGCCATATATAAACGTGGCATCAGGGGGAAGTGGAATGCTACATGAAACTCATCATTATTGCCGAAATATGGAAGCAAATCTTGGGGCCACTGGTTTGCTTCTGCTAAAAGCAGTGTGCCCGGATAGTTTTCATCCACAAATTGGCGCATTTTACGGATAAAATCATGTGTTTCTGGTAGATTTTCGCAATTAGTGCCTTCTCTCTCATATAGATATGGCACGGCATCCACCCGGAACCCATCAATACCGAACTTCAGCCAAAAATCCAAGATATTGAGCATTTCTTCATGAACTTTGGGGTTATCATAATTTAAATCTGGCTGACTGCTATAAAAGCGATGCCAATAATATTCGCCACTTAATTCGTCATATGCCCAGTTGGATTCTTCTGTATCTAAAAAGATAATGCGTGTTTCTTTGTATTTTTCTGGGTCATGTGTCCAGACATAATAATCTCGTAGGGGAGAATCCTTACTGCGACGCGCTTCCACAAACCAGGGGTGTAAGTCGGACGTGTGGTTAACCACTAAATCCATGATGATTTTCATCCCACGCCGGTGTATTTCATCAACGGTGAGCTTGAAATCCTCCATTAAGCCATATTTGGGATCAATACCGTAATAGCTAGATACGTCATATCCGTCATCGCGTAATGGTGAAGGGTAAACAGGGGTCATCCAGATGCAATCTACACCGAGCCACTCCAGATAATCTAACCGTTGGCGCAAGCCGATAAAATCTCCCCAGCCGTCTCCATTACCATCCGCAAATGCGCGGGGATACAACTCATAAAAAATTGCTTTGGTATACCAGTTGGTCATGATGTTATGTCCTTGTGTGATTAAAAATACCCGACGCAAAAAACCGTCGGGTATTGTAAATGAAGTGAAAGGGAAAATCAGCCGCCTTTAACCGCGCCTGCTGTTAGTCCACGAACAAAATAACGCTGTAACGAGAAGAACACCAGTAACGGAACGATCATTGACACAAATGCAGCAGATGTCATGATGTGCCATTCTTCACCGCGTGAGCCATTCAGAGCGTTGATATTCATCGTCAGGACTTGTTCCCCGCTTGTTGTACCTAAAAAGACCAACGCCACTAGGAAGTCGTTCCATACCCATAAAAATTGGAAGATGGCAAAGGCTGCTAATGCTGGTACGGATAAGGGAACAATCAACCGTACAAAAATATCAAAGTGCGATGCCCCATCAATTTGGGCTGATTCGATAATATCACGTGGGAGTTGTGAGATGTAGTTGTATAACAGATAGATAGCAAAAGGCAAGCCAAAACCGGTATGTGCTAGCCAAAGAGCAGGAAACTGCCCACGCAAACTAAATTGATTGTACAATTTCAAAATTGGGATGAGTGACAGTTGTAGCGGCACAACCAGCAACCCAACTACTGTGATAAGCAATAACAACCGCCCAGGAAATTGCATCCAGGCAAAGGCGTAGGCTGCAAAAGCCGCAATAGCAATGGGGATAATGGTAGACGGGATGGCAACAATAGCAGTGTTCAGAAAACTATCCCCAATACCAGCAGAATTTAGCACTTCTTCATAATTTTCGAGCGTCCAGCGAGGTGAAAACCGCGCTTTGAAGGAGACCTGCTGGGCGCGCATATCCTCTGGGAATGGCTCTGGCGAGACCATGCGATAATCCCCGTTTTCTTGGATATAAATGGTGTAACCATCGCGGGTGGTGCCTGGCTCACTGATTGGGGTATCAGGTTCACGTAGTGCTGAAAACCCATAAGTGATGATTTTGCCTTTATTTCCTTCTGGGAAGAGGTTGCCTTCAATCACCCATTCGCCATTTTCTTCTTTTTGGGCATCGGCACTTAGTGTGCCGTTGGTAATCGTGCGGGTTGTGGGGAGGAAAGATGACCACCAACCGCTGACCAAAAGTTGGTCTTTATCTCTAAATGAGCTAATGAACAACCCAAAAGTGGGGATTGTCCAGATCACAACGATAAATATCAATGTCGCACGGACTAGAAACCAGCCTAGCCATTCGAATGAAGTCGTGGGCGTTTTATGAGATTTCATCGCAGTTGCTCCTCTCTACTGAAGCGGCGCACATTCCAGATCAAAAATGGCACGGTTGCAACCATAATCGTGACGGCAATGACCGCCGCTTTACCGTCGTCCCCTGTTCCACGGAACATCCAGCGGAACATGAAGTTTGCCAACACTTCCGTGTCAGATTGCCCATTGGTCATCACTTGGACAATATCAAAGACTTTCAGTGTGGTAATCAAGATAGTTGTCATCACAACCGCGATAGTCGGCATAATTTGCGGGATCATAATGCGGAAAAATATTTGAATATCATTTGCGCCGTCAATCCGTGCTGCCTCTAATGTTTCCTCTGGCACCGCTTTTAATGCGGATGACAATAAAACCATCGCGAAACCAGTTTGAATCCAGATCAAAATAATCATCAACATGAAATTATTGAGTGGCGGTTGATTTAACCAATTAATAGGTTCCCCACCCAAAGCGGTGACCACGGCGTTTAAAATCCCAATTTGTGGCTCACCAGGTGGGTTTACATCATACACAAATCGCCAAATGATGGACGCACCGACGAATGAGATCGCCATTGGCATGAAGATGAACGCTTTTGCGATAGATTCCCACCGGACACGATCTGCTAAAACGGCGATGAGTAACCCTATAGCTGTGCTAGCAAACGGCACGATGAGAATCCACAACACATTGTTAAAGACCGCCTGCCGGAAGGCATCATTGTTGATTGCCCATTTGTAGTTTTCTAGCCCAACAAACTCGGTTGAGTTAGCGTTAAAAAAGCTGAAGTAGAAGGTTGCCGCTGCGGGATAGAATAA
This sequence comes from Chloroflexota bacterium, assembly GCA_003696565.1. Classification (GTDB taxonomy): domain Bacteria; phylum Chloroflexota; class Anaerolineae; order Aggregatilineales; family Phototrophicaceae; genus DAOTWY01. Next base: position 658 of record RFHA01000127.1, on the reverse strand, counting down.
GTAAATAGATAGGAAGATTAACGCTGGCGCAACCATCAACCAGGGGCGAACACGTCGGCGTGTGTTCGCATAGGATTTAACGACAGTTCCGTCTGGGTTGATGCGGTCTGCAAAAATGGTGTCCAACAGCCAGTTACTACCGAAGTAGTAAGCGAACATAATCCCGACACCCGCGCTAATAAACAAGATCGCACTAACAACTTCACTGATAAATTCATTCATGTAACAACCTCCGCAAATCTGTATTGAGGTGTGTCTTTCAATTGAGAAAGCTATTGGCTGTTAGGTGTTAGCTCCTGATGACTTCAAAATAAAACATCTAAGCTAATCGCAAAAAACTCTCCAAATTGACATCACAATTTATCTAAAACAATAATAAGTATTTATCTGTGTTAACAATGATGGGGCATATATTATGCCCCATCTCAAATTCATCATTGATTTGTGAGGATTCCGATTATTATTTAATTGAATCCCACTCATCCTGAACGAATTGGGTGATTTCTTCTACGCTGGCACCGTTGACATAATCGACCATGGCTGTCCAGAACGCGCCTGCACCAATTGCACCAGGCATCAAGTCAGAACCGTCAAAACCGAAGGTATCTGCATTAACCAAAATTTCACCCTGACCGCGCAGAATAGAACTGCTGTAGGT
>RFHA01000126.1 GCA_003696565.1 Chloroflexota bacterium | reverse complement strand
GCAGTATTGTAATCTAAATTGTGCCAACAAGTGAAGCGTGATACTGTTGTATATAATCAATGTAATGGGATAGTCTCATGGGTGAAAAAGTAAGCAGGTGGCAAGATTGGTCAGCAGCAGGCACCCGATTGTTATATGTCATGGGGGCTGCATTGTTGATCTATCTTATCCGGTCTGAAAGCCCTAACGCATCGTTTGATGATTTGTTGATTCTGGCGGGTGTTGGTGGGGTATTAGTTGCCTTTTTGGTTGCTTCAACCTGGATTCCACAAACCGCTGAATTAACGCCCTACATGATTCTCGCTGGTGATGCGGTGTTGGCAGGGGTCTCAGTCTATGTTGCTGAATCTGCGCCCCTAGTGGTTATCTTGGCAATTGCTTATTTAGGGGCTGCTGGTTTTTTGCGCCAGAATGATGTTATTTTGGGCAGTTTTCATGCTGGAGCAGTCTTAGTAGCTGTTTTGGGCGTGCTGATTTACCAATTATCAAATAATAACACTGTTGACCTCAATGCATTATTGACTGAATATGATCTGTTTTTGTTGGTTGGGCTGGTGGTGGTGGTTGGTGCCGGCATATGGATTTATGCTTATCGGCAATTCGGTAGTGCAGAAGCCTTACAAATCGCAAAAATCGCTAAACAACGTGAGCGTCAACTAGCTGAAATGCGAGAGCGAGCACGTGCCATTACCACAATGACCAATGAACTCACTGCCACCTTAAATTTTGACCAGATTTTAATTGCGGCTTTGGGGGTGGGGGAACTTGGGCTAAAACAGCAATCTAACCAGCGTATTATTAGCATGGCGTTACTGTTCCGCTCAGATGATTCACTCTATATTGCTAGCTCACGCGGGTTAACACAAAATGAAGAAAGCCGTACTGTCACATTGGATGGAATCATCGCCCAAACTTTGGAGGAATGTGTACCATTAATTGGCAAGCATGGCTCTAAAGACCCGGTGTTAGGGCAATTTGCTAGCTTTAAACAAATGCGTTCCATCTTATGTATTCCACTGCGAGCCAATTACGATAACTTTGGTGTTTTGGTCTATGGTAGTACAGAAGCCGATGCGTTTGACGAAGATCAAATAGACGCATTGCAGGCTGTTGGGGTGCAAACCACTGTTGCCTTACAAAATAGCGTGCTATATAGCAATTTGTTGACTGAAAAAGAGCGTATTATCCAGATGGAGGAAGATGCCCGTAAATCTCTTGTGCGAGATTTGCATGACGTGCCCACTCAAACAATTTCTGCTGTTGCCATGCACTTACGTGTTGCCATACGAATGTTAGAACGCTCGCCGAATGATCTTAAAACAATTCGCTCAGAACTGGAAACGATTGAATCAATGGCGTTACGCGCTGCAGAAGAAATTCGTCATGTCTTGTTCAAATTGCGTCCGCTCGCTCTGGAAACGCAAGGGTTGACCGTGGCATTGGAGCAACTCGCGGAAAAGATGAAATCAACCTACGGGCAATATATGACAGTTCAAATTAAGCCAGATGTAGAACAATACTTAGATGATCATAAACAAGGGGTGTTGTTCTATTTAATTGAAGAAGCAGTAAATAATGCCCGTAAACATGCACAAGCTGAGGAGATCAAAGTACGAGCCGCACGTCGTGATTCTACGATTGTTGTTCGCATCTCAGATAACGGAAAAGGTTTTGATCTTCAAGGGACAAAAGCGTCCTATGATCAACGGGGAAGTTTTGGCTTGGTCAATATGAAAGAACGAGCTGAATTATTAGAAGGAACACTCAAGATCAATAGCGAACCGGGCAAGGGGACATCGATTGACGTGATTATTCCTATTGATCTTGATCAGATTCCTGAGCATAATGACGCGGCGAGTAACCACCGTTTGCCGATTACTAAGCTAGCGGTTTCTGCTCGTAATAATTTATCACGGCAACTTCGGCATTAATAACCTATGACACATTCAGATTTAGCCGCCTTGCGGGGAGAGCCGAGTTATGTTTGGCGGGCAGGGCAGGAAAGACGCTTACAAATGGTGGCGCATTGGGCAAAATTAGAAAACGCCCGTGTGCTGGAACATGGTATGGGGATTGGGATGTACGCTTCTCAATGCCGCCGCCGCTATACCCCTCATGTAGAAGGCTTTGATATTGAATTAGAGCGTATTATTGAAGCACAGATAGAAATCCCCCATGCTATTGTGGCTGCCGCAGAAAATTTGCCATATCCAACCAATTATTTTGATACTATTATCTCCAATGAAGTTATAGAGCATGTGTTAGATGACCGGGCAACGGTTAAAGAGATGGTGCGTGTCCTCAAACCTGGCGGGCGGATGGTCATTTTTTTGCCTAACCGTTGGTATCCGTTTGAAACACATGGGCATTATTGGAAAGGGCAATATCACTTCGGCAATACCCCGCTGATTAACTATCTGCCCAATCGTTGGCGGAACAAACTCGCACCGCATGTTCGGGCTTATACCAAACGTGCTTTGTTTCAGTTATTCAATGATCTATCAGCGCGAGTGGTGCATCATCGTCGAATTTATGGCGGCTATGATAATTTGATTGCCCGTTTTGGTAAACCGGCTCAGATTATGCGAAATCTGCTTTATAAAATGGAAGGAACCCCCTTAGATACATGGGGGCTTTCACATCTGCTTGTGGTGGAAAAAGTGGAATAAGACAATCATAACAATGGGTGACATCCGCCACCCATTATGCGGATCATTACTCATCAACCCATACTGGTAAATTACCCAGTGCAATAATGTGTTCCCATTTTGATGCATCCCCTTCTGTGAAGATCGCGGCTTCCGCAGCAATTGTCGCATTGGCTTTATGCAAAATTTGCCGCATTCCTTCTAAAGTACTACCGGTTGAAATAACATCATCTACGATGATAACGGATTGTCCATCGATCAATGCGCGGTCTTTTTCATCCAAATATAAAACTTGCTTGGTGCCGGTGGTGATACTCACTGTTTCTGCCATGAGTGCATCGCCCATATAGGATTTATAATCTTTACGCAAGACGACATACGACTTTTTGCCCATATCCACGCTGAGCTGATGAATGAGAGGGATGGATTTTGATGCAGCTGTTACAAACGCAACAAAGTCTTTGCCTTCTAGTTTCTTTTTAAGCTCATGGCTTGCCGCCTGGACAAACTCTGTATCTCCCAAAATATTCAGGATAGCAATTCGCACACCTTTAGCGACCTCAAACAGCCGTAAATCTCTAGCAACCCCGCCAACCTCTACGCGATATGTTTCAATCATTCTGAAAAATCTCCATTGTGAAAAACCAGTTTTTCATCACAAATATAAATCACATCTCCCACACTGAGAATATGGGGTTTATTCAGCATATTACCTGCTAATGAAGTGCCGTTTGTGCTACCCAAATCTTCCAAAATTAGCTTGTCTCCTTCACGCTTGATTTGACAATGGAAGCGGGATACACTTTTTTCTGGAATGACAATTTCATTATGTGAAGAACGTCCGATGCGGATTAAATCATTTTCTAGTCGGAAGGTGACATTTCTCCAGGTAACATAGCTCGGTGTCATGCCTGGTTGCTTCTCAATAGGCATAGATGGTTGATGAGAACCGGTTGCTGGCACACTTTGGGTCGCGCGTTTATCACCCTCACCAGCACCTTCACGCTCGCTTTCACGGTTACGCAACATCATAGTATCCTGATGGCGGCTGGTCATGGTGTAAAATGCTTGTGTAGAAAGGGTTTTACGACTATAGACGTTATAAGCCTCAGCACCTTTTTCGATCATCTGCGCCTGCTGACGGAGTGCATCACGTTCTTCTGCTAAACGTTCATCATCAACATGATCGCCGATCTCATTGGCAACATCACGCAATAATTGCGCCGCGCTTTGAAATGCACCCGTATCTGCCGCTTTAATGGCTTGCTTGCGTGCTTGTGCGGCTTTTAACAACATAACAGACTGATTGACATCCGGGTTAGGTAATAATGGCACACTGGTTTCCACCCCAATATGTACCATAACAGGTATTTCAATAATACGGTGATGGGTTTCATTCTGGCTAAGCTCATCATATTCAAAGCGCAATAGGGCGATTTGCTTTTTGCCAATATCGCTATATCCAGGTAAATCTAGCTCTAACACCAGGGCTTTGACCTCATCCCCAAAAATATCTCCCATCCGAAATGCTGTATAATCCCCATCACTATGTTCTGGATAAGCGTTCAGTTGAGAAACAACCTGTACCCCTCTAGTGGGTAAAATACCGACAGTCAGGTTTTGCCCAACGACGCTTAACAACCCTTTTAGTTCGTTTTGGAAAATCTGAGGCGTGACTTCTGGGCTTTCAATAAAATAAAATGCCCCACCGCCAGCACTCGCCATTGCAATGAGCAAATCCTCATTAAAATCACTACCTAAGCCCATGGTGGTGGTGGTAATGCGTTCATTGAATTTTTGCTGCACCATGGATACCAATTGTGCGGAATCTGTTACACCACGATTCGCTAATCCATCGCTGATTAAAATGACACGGTTAACCTGCTGACTATCGAAGTGACGCTTAACTAATGTACAGCCTTCTAGCCATCCACTGCTTAAATTTGTTGTACCGCTTGGCTTGATACTGGCAATACGCTGGCTGATGACATCCTTCCGCTGGACTTTTTCCGGCATCAGCAGAGTTTCCACTTTGTCGTTATATAACACGATGGAAAGTGTGTCATGAATACTGAGGTTTTGAACTAAAAACTGGGCAGCTTGCCGGGTATAGTCAATTTTTTCACCCGCCATAGAACCGCTACGATCAATAACCAAGCTGATATTCAGAGGGCGGCGGGTGTGTTCTTCTGGTGCAGACCCGGCGATAAACCGCGCCATCAAATAAATACGATGGGGTTTATTTGGGGAAAGCGTGTCATAATCAAGGATGTAATTTGCCTGCATGTGCGCCTCTGGGGTCTATTGAATCATCGTTATGATAACATGGAACATTAAGCCGAGTCTATGACTCCGTCCACCAGTGTGATAGTACGATCTGTCTGTGCGGCAAGTTCGCGGTCATGGGTAACTAGTACAATCGTTGTGCCAACATCATCACGAATTTGGCGTAAGGTATCCATCACTAAACGACCGGATTCGCTATCCAGATTACCAGTGGGTTCATCAGCTAATAAAATAGGGGGGTTATTGGCTAAGGCACGGGCAATAGCAACACGTTGTTGTTGCCCGCCAGAAAGCTCTGATGGGCGATGATTGAGGCGATCACCCAAGCCTAGCATAGTCAGTAACTCTTTGGCGCGTTGATTTGGCTTAAAATTAGGTTTACGGGCAAACTGAATAGGAAGGGCGACATTTTCTAGGGCTGTTAAAGTGGGAATTAAGTTGAAGAACTGGAAGATAAAACCAATTTTTTCGTTGCGTATTTCTGTGAGTTGATCTTCGTTCATGCGGGATATATCAATCCCATCAATCTTAACAATGCCAGATGTGGGGGTATCTAACCCGCCGATAATGCCGAGCAGGGTGCTTTTTCCACTGCCCGATGGACCGACAATCCCAACCATCTCCCCGGCTTCAACGTGCATTGTAATGCCTCTCAGGGCATGAATAACAGTTTTCCCCAACGGCAGGTCTTTTGTAACGTCTAAGGTATAAATCATAAGCGGTGTCTCTTTTGATACAAGCAAGTAGTCTATCTGCTTATCTCATAGGGCATCAAAAATGTTCAATTTTGATAGCGCAGAATAACGCGATACAACACCGCTTATGATACCATGATTTAACTGTCTGATTGTGCCTTAACTACCATGCGGAACACATCTGATTCCGTGACGATCCCGACAATTTTGCCACTTTCATCAAGCACCGGTAATCCGCTGACTTTGTTATCTAGCATGATCTGTGCGGCGTTAATCATGGGTTCGTCTTGCCGCACGGTTAACACTTTGTGGCTCATCACATCCTTAACAGTGAGTTGTGACCATAAATAGTTTAATTCCCAGATGCTCAATGTGGTTGCGCCAGATGGGCTTGCTTCTCGAATATCACCGATAGTCACCATACCAACCAAATTACCTTGTTCATCTAATACCGGTAATCGCCGAATTCGATTTTTCTTCATGATTTGATGGGCGGTGGTAATGGGCATATCTGGTGTAGCACTGATAACATCTGTTGTCATATATTCTTTAATTAAAATATTTTTGAGCATAGATCAACCTCATTTACTGAACAATAACTATCGCTTAACTGGAATGATAAAAATTGGACGCTCCGTAGAGTTTAGCACTTTGTTGGCGACACTGCCAAATAACCAGCGGCTAACACCAGTGCGCCCATGGGTGGACATCACAATGGCATCAACGGCTAGCTGATCCGCTTTTTCAACGATGGAGCTGGCAGGTTCACCGATGATGGCTTCTGTGCGGACATTTTGAAGCCCTTTTTGCATCAGATTGCTGGCGATCTTTTTAAGATACTCTTGTGCTTGAGGGATCAACTCATGTTGTGCTGTCTCTTTGCTAAGCTCATACGTCGCAATCCCCGCAGGATAAAACATCGCAGCTGGATAATCTGGCACATCAATCACGGTGAGTAGCGTTAACTTGCCTTCTGGGTCAATAATCTGTTCTGCATAATCTAGTGCACGTTCAGCCACTTGTGAGCCATCTAGCGGTACCAGAATATTTTTTAGCATATAGTTCCCCTCCTCATGTGATACTTGCTTTAATTTCAGCTTAACATATTTTGCTTCTTATCATGAAGTAACTAAAATCACCATAAAGCGCATAACTATGTCATAATTGAATGGAAATATGATTAGATGTAGGGGAAAAGACCGTGATAAAACAATATATTCGCCCATTAAAACTAGCCGAAGCACTTGAATTGGCAAAACAGCCTGCAACCATTGTGATTGCTGGCGGGGCGATGGCTTTTCGAGGATTTGACTTGCCTTATGAGACGATGGTGGATTTACAAGCAATCCCAGAGTTAAACCATATTGAAACCTACGATACTACGCTTGAATTTGGTGGGGCATGCAGTCTTCAGCGCGTACTAGACACGCCAGACCTGCCGCAAACATTAAAGCAAGCTCTCCGCCGTACCATTCCGCGCAATATTCGCAATAACACATCGATTGGCGAGAGCCTTCAGGTTGATGACCCCCCGCGGGAATGGTTAGCGGGCTTGGCTGCTCTGGATGCAGGGGTGCGTTTTGGTGAAGATGAGGTTGTACATCCTTTAATTGAGCTATTGGAAAATAACGCGCTCAAGCAAGGGGTTATCCGTGCTGTATTCATCCCTAAAATTGAACCGGGGGAAGCTCTGAGCGCGTCATATGTTGCACGCACCCCCGCTGATGAACCCATTGTGAACGTAGCGGCGTTTGTACGAGTTGACAATACCAACATTGTAGAAACGGCATTTGCTGCATTCTGTGGGGTTTCTACACAAGTAGTTACTGTCATTCATTTAGAAAATTTGGAAGGGCATCTGTTTAATCAGGATGCCATTGCCCAAACGATTAAACCTATTCCTACCTTGCTAAATCCGCCTAATGATTATAAAGGTAGTTCAGATTATCGCCGTGAAATGGCAACAGTTTGCTTGCGACGAGCGTTAGAAAGTGCATTGCAAGCGGTTTAGCAAACTTAACACAAAATATAAATGATAATCACCCAATCATAGGGAGAAAAATTCATGCAAATTCATGTCACAATTAATGGCGAAAAAAGAACTTTAACGATTGCCCCGCATGAACGCTTATTACGTGTGTTGCGACGCGAAGCGTATTTCAGCGTGAAATTTGGTGATGAACACGGCTTGACCGGCTCTGATACAGTGCTGTTGGATGGCGAACCGGTTAACGCTCAAACCATGCTCGCCGCACAAGCAGATGGTCATGACATTCTCACACTGGAAGGATTGGGATCGTCCCGTAATTTGCATATCTTGCAACAATGCTTTATTGAAACCGGTGCGATCCAATCCGGCTATACAACCCCGGCGCAGATTCTAGTGGCGTATGCCTTGTTACAACGTAATCCAAACCCAACTGAAGCCGAAATCCGAGAAGCGTTAGCTGGCGTGTTAGATCGTGAAACCGGTTATGTGAAGGTCGTGCAGGCAATCCAACGTGCCTCCGCGATTTTACGTGGTGAAGATGTGCCGCCCTTTCAGCCGTTAGAACGTGCTATCCCCGCACCGCCAGGTTTATTTGATGTGCCGTTTGAATTACCAAATCCTGATGACTTCGGCAGCGATGCTGTACAAACACGCACCCGCACAATTCCCGCGGTGGTGGTCTCCCCGCCGGAAATTCAAGAAATGAAAACTATCGGCAAGCCAGAGCCAAAAGTTGACGCTGTCAAGCTTGCTGCGGGGAAACCCGTTTATGCGGATGATATTGAGATGCGCGGTATGTTGCACGCTGCTATGTTGACCAGCCCACATGCTCATGCGCGAATTGTGAAAATTGATGCCAGTAAAGCCCGCGCATTACCAGGGGTTCATGCTGTCTTGACTCATGAAGACATCCCCCGCGTATATTACGCTTCTGGTGGGCAAAGTTATCCTAATCCCTTGCCCTATGACCAGGTTTCCCTGGATAATAAAGTGCGGCATGTTGGTGATCGTGTGGCAGTCGTTGCTGCAGAAACGCCGGAAATCGCCCGCGAAGCACTTAAACTCATTGATGTCACTTATGAAGTCTTGCCTGCTGTGTTTGATCCACTAGAGGCGATGCAACCAGGTGCGCCAGTTATTCATGATGAGCCAGATGTTGAAGGTATCTATGATGCGCAGCGGAACATTGTCCACCATATTCATGCCGAAGCAGGGGATGCTCAGGCGCAGTGGGCAAAAGCAGATCATATTTTTGAAGGTGAATATTGCGTTCATCAAGTCCAACAATGTAGTATCGAGCCGCATATTGTTGTCACATGGTGGGATGAAGATGATCGTTTGGTGATCCGTACCAGTACACAAGTCCCGTTTCACGTCCGCCGGATGATTGCACCGTTGCTTGGTTTACCTGTCAAGCGTATCCGCGTGATTAAGCCGCGTATTGGTGGCGGGTTTGGCGGTAAACAGGAGATGTTAATTGAAGATTTATGCGCTCATTTAACGATTGCAACCGGCAGACCTGTCCGCTTTGAATATAGCCGTGAGCAAGAATTTACATCTGCCCGCAGCCGCCACCCACAAGTGTTACGTTTTAAGACGGGTGTTACCAAAGATGGCGAAGTTGTCGCCAGTGAATTATATATTGCTGGCAATACCGGGGCATATGGCACACACGGGCTGACGGTTCAAATGGTTTCCGGGTTTAGAGGGCTTTCCACCTATAATGCCCCTTATAGCAAATTTGTGTGTGATGTGGTTTACACCAATATCCCAACCCCTGGTGCCTATCGTGGGTATGGCGCACCGCAAGCACTCCATGCCTTAGAGGTGCATATGGAAGAGATTGCACAGGCGTTAGGGATGGATGTGATTGAATTTAAGCGCAAAAACTGGATTAAAAAAGATGAGCCGTTGATTATGGCGGTGGCATTAGGCGAAGGGCGCGAAGGTAAGCCTCAAGTTGTAACAACCACCGCGTTAGATGAATGTGTTGAAATTGGGGCGCGGGCAGTACACTGGTATGAAAAACGCGGTAAACCGCGCCATGTTCCTGGCAAACCACACCTTAAACGAGGGATTGGTATGGCTGTGGCAATGCACGGCACCGGAATCGCCGGCTTGGATATGGGGGCTGCCAGCATCAAACTCAATGATGATGGTTCGTTTAACTTGCTTTTTGGTGCTACAGATTTAGGCACCGGGGCAGATACAGTTCTAGCGCAAATCGCTGCAGAAACGCTTGGTGTACCTGTTGAGGACATTATCGTTTATGCGGCAGATACGGATATGACCCCCTTTGATACCGGCGCATATGCCAGCAGTACAACATATATCAGCGGTGGGGCTGTGTTAAAGGCAGCTGAAAAGGTTCGTCAGCAAATTCTTTCTCATGCCGCCAAGTATCTCCTCAACTGTGAACCGGATGAATTGGAATTAGAAGACCGATTGGTCAAACATCAGGATGGGCGATCTGTCACGCTTGAACAAGTTGCTTTACACAGTTTACATCAGGAAAATCAGCATCAAATTATGGCAACTGCCAGCCACATGAGCGAAATTAGCCCACCGCCATTTGCGGCACAATTCGCTGAGGTGATTGTTGATACACAAACCGGGCAAGTCACTGTGGAACGTTTGTTAATGGCGGTAGATTGTGGGATTGCCATTAATCCAATCACGGCATCTGGGCAGGTAGAAGGTGGTATGGTGCAGGCTTTGGGATACGCACATTGTGAAGAAATGGCATACGATCAAGCCGGGCGACCTTTGGCAACGAACTTCCGTGAATATCATATTTATCGAGCTGATGAAATGCCAGAATTAGATGTGATTTTTGTTGAAACATATGAACCAAGTGGTCCTTTTGGGGCTAAAGCCGTTGCAGAAATTCCCAAGGATGCCGTGGCACCCGCTTTATCATCAGCAATTTTTGATGCAACAGGTGTCCGGATTCGGGATTTGCCATATACACCGGAACGTGTTTGGCAAGCATTACGGAAGTAATCGCGTGTTGTATTGAGATTGCTAGTGTAATAACCTTAATCAAGCTCTTTCTTGACTTATTTCAAACTTTTTAATTACACTTAGACTAGAAATAAGTCAAGGCATACAATAATGAGCATCAAAATCTCCTGGTTATTGGAGGGACAAATCGTTATCGCTAAAGTCTATGGGGAAGTTACACTCCAAGACCTTAAGACTGGCAACGAGGTTATTGGTGATTACATGCAGCAATCACCATATAACCACGTTCACGTAATTTTTGATAGCACACATATAACAAGTGTTTCGATTTCTGCGGTACAGGCGATTTGGGAATTGCGATATTTACGGAACCCTAAAATGGGTTGTTATCTTGTCTATGGAATGTCACAAGTTTTTAATAATATACTTACGATCAGCAGTCGGCTTTTTACAAGTTTAACGCGGGTACAGGCAATGCATGCCTTCCGTGATTTGCCCCATACACTGGATTTTTTGCAACAGTTTGATAAGTCTTTACCGGATTTACAACCACTTATACAAGCCTATCAACTAAAAGGTAACGGGTTGAATTCTCAGCCCGCTACCTAATTACCATGTTGGGATTGCCTCAAATGCCGTTCGTAACGGTTTCTAATGCTAGGTCATGCAGTTGAATAACGGCGTTTTTGAGGTCTTTTTCATCAATAACAAATGAAATGCTGCATTCTGATGCCCCCTGAGCGATTGCCAATACGTTAATATTGTGGTTCCCCAATGTCGTAAAAACACGCCCCGCAACGCCAGGGGTGCCACGCATCCCTGCACCAACCACAGTAACAATGACCACGTCTTGTAAAATATGCACCCCATCCACATTTTTATGGTTAATTTCTGCACGAAGTTCATCCTCAACGGCTGTCTTGACGGCTTGTGCTTTTTCATCTGGTACAGTAAAGCAAAAACTCTGCTCTGATGACGCTTGTGAAATCATCAAAATACTGGCTCCCGCTTTTGCCGTGGCTAAAAAAGTGCGTCCAGCAATCCCTGGTACACCGAGCATCCCCGCGCCGCTGACAGTTAACATGCTGATGTTGCGGACATGCGTGACTGCTTTAATGACCGTGGCACTTTCACGGATTTCATCTGTAATCAGCGTGCCAGGCGAATTTGGGTTAAATGTGTTACGTACCCAAATCGGAATCCCCTTATTTAAAATCGGTTGCACCGTTTTGGGATGCACAACTTTTGCACCATAAAACGCCATTTCTCCCACTTCCTGATAAGAAATATGGGGTAGAACACGTGCGCGTTTGTCTAGGCGTGGGTCGGTGGTCATCACGCCATCAACATCTGTCCAGATGATAAATTCATCACTATCGACATAAGCTGCAAAAATCGCTGCGCTGTAATCGCTACCCCCACGCCCTAATGTCGTATAAGTGCCATCTGGGGTAGCACCTATAAAGCCCGTTATGACAGGAATGATCCCCTCTTCTAGGCGGGGAAGTAATTGCTCCTGAATACGCTTCTCTGTTTCTTGCCAATTGGGCATGGCATTTTGAAACGCATCATCTGTGATTAAAAGTTTGCCCGCATCCAAAGCTTCTGCATCAAGCCCATGCGCTTTTAAAGCGGCTGCAACTAGCTTACTGCTCATCCGCTCTCCCAAAGAGACAACACTATCTATTACACGTGGGGTTGCATCTCCTAGAATGTTGATCGCATCACACAGTTCCACATGCTTTTCCAGTAATTTTTGGATGCGATGATGGGTTTGATCTCGTAAAACACCAGGGGAGATCAGTCGATTAATTGCTTCATCATGTTGGTCACGGATTTTTTGTGAAAGTGATAAATACCCCCATTTGTCGCTTTTCTCCGCTAATCGTACTGATTCCAATAGATAATCAGTGACACCAGACATAGCAGATACCACCACAACAACCCGATTGCCTTGTTCATAAGCTGCCTGGACAATCCCCACCACGTTTTGAATGGCTTCTGGGCTGCCTACCGATGTCCCGCCGAATTTCATTGTGATTGTTTTCATCCTCTTGCACCTTTCTAAAAACAAAAAAGCGTGTGGGGATTTCCACACGCTTTCACCATTCTCGTCTTAACCTACTAGACCAAGCGCAAATATCCCCATCCGTCTTTACGGTGCGGTGTCATCATGGTCATAGTAGTAGTTGTACAGATTATATTGAACATGGCACTTTATCTAAGCGCAAATTACATAGATCACAAATTTTGAGCATAACATAACGTGTTTTGGAAATTGTGTCAAGCCATTTGTTACAATTCAGTCAAAGGAGTTTTGCTATGGTTTCTATCACACTTGAGCATGTTACCAAACGCTTTGATCTGAGCATGGATTCTGACCAAGCGATCACCGCCGTTAATGATGTTTCTCTCCGGATTGAATCCGGTGAGATGTTAGCCGTACTGGGTCCCTCCGGTTGTGGTAAATCAACATTGTTACGTCTAATCGCCGGATTGGAACCCCCAACATCTGGACGCATCTTATATAACCGTATTCCCTTGCAAGATATTCCCATAGAGCAACGTGGTGTAGGGATGGTCTTTCAAAGTGGTGCGTTGATGCCACATTGGGAAGCTAGGCAGACTGTTAGCTTTTTTTATCGCTTGCGACATCGTGAGCAAGAAGTACCTGCTCGCATTCAGCGCATCTCACAAATTACAGGAATCGGCTTAGAAAAGTTATTAGAACGCCGCCCGCGTCAACTTTCCGGTGGAGAAAAGCAGCGTGTTGCCGTGGCACGGGCATTAACTCGTGATTTGAATTTGTTGTTATTTGATGAGCCTTTTTCTAACTTGGATGCCAAATTGCGAACACAGGCGCGGGTTGAACTTAAACGCTTGTTGTACGAATTCCCTGTAACATCGTTTTATGTCACACACGATCAGGACGAAGCAGTTGCCTTGTCAAATCGGATTGGCATCATGCGTAATGGCAAGTTTGAGCAGATTGGTACCTATCAGCACTTGTATCATAGCCCCGTTAATCTATTTGTGGCTATGTTTTTCGGTAAACCTGCCATGAATCGCTTTGATGGGGTAGTGCGTGGTGGATATTGGTATGGTGAAAATTTTGGCGGATACCGTGTTCGCAGTGATTTAGATGATAACAGCCCTGTGACGATGTGCATCCGCCCACAACATTTTTATTTGCGACATGATGGCATCCCTGGCGTGGTAGATCATGTATTCCCCCATTTAGCCGAGCGTTATCAGCTTGTTGAGGTGTGGCTTGGTGGCGAACGTTGGACAATGGCACTCCCATTGGAAGAACGGATTGAGCGCGGCAGCACAATTTATTGTGACCTAAACCCAGAAGAAGCTCTTTATTTTGATTCGCTTACTGGTTTACGAATCGGCTAGGGTATCTCAAATGATACCAATCCATCTAAATCTGCCACGGTGCCTTCTCCAATTCCTGCCACGTTCATTAAATCCTCAAAGCTGGTGAATGCGCCATTTTGTTCTCGATAATCAATGATGCGCTGGGCGAGTGCTGGTCCAATGCCAGGGAGCGAATCGAGTTCTTCTAGCGTTGCAATATTAATCAACACCACATCCCCACCGCTTGGGGTGGGCAATGAGATATCACCTTGCACATTGCTCTCATCTGGCAATGTAAACACATGCACCTGATCCCCATCTCGCAAAATACCTGCCATATTGATACGACTAAGATCAGCATTTTGTGCTAAACCACCTGCCGCGTTGATAGCATCTTGTACGCGGCTGCCATACGGTAAACTGAAAGTCGCTTGTGGGGTTTGTACAGCACCGGTAACATATACAATAATCGGCTCGTGTGTGGCTGTTGGCTGTGGCGTGGATGTTGGTTCTGGCGGGATAATCACAATTTCCACTGCCTTGGGGCGCGTGGCAAATAAGACAATTGCACCAAAGAAAATCGCTATCACAAGTATCGTAAACGCCAAGGCGTAACGGTTCTGGCTTTGCATGAAACGCTTCTCCATCTGTATTCTGTGCTTTTATTGGTTACTTTAGCAAGTTTTTTCAGCTTAAGCTAAATTCTGAAATGATACGGTGTGGTTCATCATCTCCACCAATAATCGCAATGTTATTCACCGTAATTTCCCAATTAAAATCTCGCTCGCTTAATAACCGGATAACTTGAGGCAACATCTCATGATCCACATCACCATGGGTCACAGTGATGTGTGGCATCCAGTTATCTGGATGATAATATGGGATAGCATCTTTGGCGACTTCAGAAACAGCCCGCCACATATGATGATGAATATTGCGCAAGTGTTTATCTAACATAATCGGGACATATAAAACTGGAATAATCCCCGTAAAAATACCTAACCCATTTGTCCTGATCTTAAACGGTCTAATTTGCTTGGTGGTCATTGTCAATAATTTTGTCAACTTGCGGATATCGTATCGCTGGGCTACATGGTAACTAAAATGTGGGATTGGGCTTTGTGATACACCATGAAATCCCAATTTCTCCTTAAACTCCCGCCATAAATCTTCCATTTGCTCATGATGCACTTCATCTAAAAGTGAGACAACTGCATACATAATCTAACCTCATGCTTGATGGACAATCTTGTGATGAGTATAGTTGTTTTCTGGAACTTCGGATAGTTGAACGGCATAGCATGGAACAGTTACTGAGTAGTTTGAATTTACCCTGGACACCAGACTGGGCAGCAATTTTTGGTGTGGAGCGTCCGCTTATTTTAGATATCGGTTTTGGATATGGGCATTCACTTGCTCATCTCCACCGGACTCGCCCTGACCATAATATCATCGGGCTAGAGGTAGATAACACCTGTTTGCTCAAGGTGGAAAAGGCAATCGCTCGCCATGGATGGCATAATGTGCGGGTGGTTTATTCTTTTGCACAAACAGCTCTTTATCATTTATTGTTACCCGGTACACTGCATGAAGTTCATATCAACTTCCCAGACCCATGGTTTAAAAAACGCCATGCCCGTCGCCGGTTGATGCAGCGCGATACCTTAGATGCGATTGTTAATCGAATGGTTGTTGGTGGAAAATTCTTCCTGGCAACAGATATTCTAGATTACGCCGAGATGACGCACGAGCTTTTGGCTCAAACACCTGGGCTAACGAACGATCTACCAACGCCCTGGGCAAACGCTATGCCTGAACGCGCCATCACCAAATATGAACGTCGCGCTCTTCAAGAAGGACGTACTTGTTATTATTTTGCATATCATAGAAATCAACATCCAGCTCCAGATGTTCCAGTGATAAAGGAATTAGACATGCCACATGTGGTGATTAAAACACAACTCACCTTAGATGAGATGTTAACGCGGGTGAACGTGCCAGATTATGCTGGTGAGGATGGCACACACGTCCGTTATTTGGAACGCTATCGCGGCGAGCGGTCTGTTTTGTTTGATGTATATGTTCATGAGCCAACTATTGAACAACGGATCAGTGTGGTCATTGTGGAACGGGATGGCACAACTGATGAATATACCATCAAGCTGGGCAGTATTGGAATGCCACGCCCCACCGCCGGGTTACATATCGCAGTTGGGAGACTACGAGATGCCGTTCTGCAACTCAGTGATTCCATTCAGATCATTCAGGATAAGGTGCGGGGAGGATAACCCAGCCCCGCACGTAATTTAACGCTAATCATCGCGTTGCCAGAACATGAACCGCTTTGCCCAACGCTTGATAAGCCGGCTGCGTGCATCACTCCATGCTTGTTCTGCGGCTTCGGATTTACGATGGTCTATCGTTGGATTGCTGCGCTGTTTGCCATAGCGTTCAGTGGTATACATCCGTGTAATGGCAGAAATTGGGCGGCGTGCTTGCGGCACATCTTGAATCATACGACGGCGACGTTCTTCGGTTGTTTCATGTCCGGCAAATCGAATTCCTATCATACCTAAGTAACGTTCCAAACGGGC
Organism: Chloroflexota bacterium; assembly: GCA_003696565.1. Taxonomy (GTDB): domain Bacteria; phylum Chloroflexota; class Anaerolineae; order Aggregatilineales; family Phototrophicaceae; genus DAOTWY01. Next base: position 1,426 of record RFHA01000126.1, on the reverse strand, counting down.
ATATGCCCGTGCAACTGGGCTTAATCCACGCATGCCACGCCATTCTAACCACCACCAAATGTAAGTCCCTATTGCAATGAGAATCAACAGGACTATTAGACCGATAACCAGCAAACTCAATGCCGGAAGGATAATCTCTAATGGGTTAGAGACATCCGGCTGAATTGGGGCGGGTTGTGTTGGTACAATCACCGGTGTTGCGGTGGCTGTTGGTGTAAATGTCGGTGTGATCGTTGGCGTTGGGGTAGGTGGCAATGCACCGCTAACATCATTGCCCGGTGGCGTTTCAGATGCATTGGGTGTGGATGATGCCTCTGGTGTGGGCGTTAACGTTGGTGTTGGGCTGGGTTGTTCTGGCGGCACACTTTGCTCTGGTGGAATATCATCCCCGTCGCGGTTAAGTGGAGCTTGCGCGGCTGTCGGTTCAAACTCTACCCAGCCATAACCTGGAAAATAAACTTCCACCCAAGTATGTGCATCTCGCTCTGTGACGACATAAGCATTTTGAGCTGCGTCCCAAGTGCCTTGTGCAAATCCTGCTGCCATTCTTGCAGGGATACCCTGACTACGCAGCATCATAATCATCGCAGAGGCATAATAGTTACAATATCCTTGTTGTAAATCAAATAAAAACCAGTCGATTTGATCTTGATTGGTCGGTGGGGTTGGGATTGTTTCACTGTAGGTGATATTTGCGCGTAAATAAGCCTCAATCGCTTTTGCTTTGTCATAAGCAGTCACTGCACCGGCTTCATCCACAATCTGCTGTGCTAATTCACGTGTCCGTGGGGTAATGGATGCTGGAACATAAAAGTATAATTGACGAACCCATTCAGGATAGCGGTTACTTGCAGCACGTAGTTGATCCGCCGTTGCAACACTCATCAGGCTGGTGGCTGTGTAGGTTTCCCCACGTCGAAGCACACGGGTAGGGCGGATCACAGAAATATTCATTGAACGGCTTGGGTCACCTTCTGGTGCCGTATAAGCCAGGTCGGTACGTGTGGTTAAATTGACCTGTAATGGTTGTGGTGCTGTGTATAAAATCCGCGTAGCGTTTAATGCAATTGTGAATTCTTGTTGAACAATTTCTCGTGCGGCGGTTTGCTCAATTTGCACGTCAAATGGTGCAACATTATCAGTCAGGCGGGTATCCGCTGCGGATCGCCAAGTGCCACCTTCATAAGTATCAAATGACCGTGAACGCCAATAATAGCGTCGATTTGGATCGGCGGATACTAAAAACACGGTCTGATCTCCCAGCCGGATTGATCCACCAAGTTCCAGTGAATCGCTGCCATAATAATCTGCCGTCGCGGGTCCGAGCGCGTCAATTGGGGAAAATAGTCGGCTCCAAAATTCAGCCAAATCCTGTAGCGAAGGAGATTGTAAAAACTCCTCAAACCGCGTTTCTTGCTCTTCCAAT
>RFHA01000125.1 GCA_003696565.1 Chloroflexota bacterium | reverse complement strand
TGACTATACGAAAATCACCGCGGGTGTAATGTCTCCACAATAGCCCGTAAACAACGCAAGACTTCTGACGGATTCAACCCATTGGCTTGTTGAATCCGCATCCCCGCATATGCCTCTTGTTCAGATTGGATATAGCGCGTTGCTGTCAATAACACCACCCGCAAATCAGGCTGAATTTCTTGAATACGTGATAGCACTTCAAACCCGTTCATCTCTGGCATTGCCAAATCCAGAAACATCAGTTGTGGGTGATGTTCCTCTATCAACTCTAACGCCTGTACACCATCATAAGCTCGGTAAACAGTATACCGTCCGGGCAGTGTTTCGATACTACGCTGAACTAACTGCACAAACCCTAAATCATCATCCACAATCAACAATGACTCCACCGGCGCAAATCGCTGAATTTGCTCATGAATCTGTTGTGTTGTGATCGGCTTTGCTAAAGATGCAGCCACCCCTAACTGTTCCACAAACCACATCGAACTCGGCAAAGAACACTCAACATATGGAATAGGACACCCCGTATTTTGTGCCGCATCCGGCTTGATATTGTGAATCACCGCCCGTGGATAATATTGTTGAATCGCATCATCTAGTTCATTCAGCGATTCAACTTGCACAATATCATACTGATCCAGATAACGGCGGATCATGGAGACAATCAACGGATCACGTTCCACCACCAACACCACATCTTTTTCCAACCGGTGGGTAATTTCTTGCGTTTGAGTCATAGATTTTTGATAAACTGGTAACGGCAACGTAAACGTAAATGTAGACCCTTTCCCTTCCTCACTCTGAACACTAATCACCCCATTATGTGCTTCAACAAATCGCTTTGTAATTGCCAACCCCAAACCAGCACCACCATGACTACGGCTAAGCGAATAATCCACCTGGAAGAACTCATCAAAAATAAATGGTATCTTATCCGCTGGAATACCTCTACCAGTGTCAATCACCTGAAAAATAACATTGTGTTCATCTTTCCACACCCGCAAGGTGACTGTGCCCTGTTCAGTAAACCGTTGCGCATTGTTGAACAAATTCAACAAAATTTGACGCACCCGTGTCCGGTCAATTTCTAACACAGGCAGGTTTGGCTCAATTTCAACACGTAACTCAAGCTGCTGCCCCCTAAAAAGATTTTGCAACATATCTGTCATCTGCCCTAAAAATTCGTTCATATCCGTCTGTTGAAAATGAAGCGAAAAGCCAGATAGCTCCAAATGAGATAAATCCAAAACATCGTCAATCATATCCAGCAAATGGCGGCTGTTACTATAAATCTGATGAATATCGCGCACTAACTTAGGTGGAAACACCACATCGCCATAAACTTCCGGTGTAAGATACATAATCTCACTAAACCCCATAATGAGGTTCAACGGGGTACGTAACTCATGGCTGATATTGGCTGCAAAACGCTCTTTCATACGACGAGCTTGCGTAGCTTGTTGCCTGGCAAAAACCAGTTGATTCTGCATCCGCCGCTGGGTTTGATACGCTGTATCCAAAGACTTTAACGCCTGAACCAATTCTGCACGCCGC
>RFHA01000013.1 GCA_003696565.1 Chloroflexota bacterium | reverse complement strand
ACGTTTGATGGGGTGGATGATTATGCAACGATAGTAGGGTCAAATGCTGCTGCTGATTGGACAGGTAGTTTTACAGCGACGTGCAAGATGCTTGTTTCTGGCGGGCAAAGATTTAACGTTTTTGGCAAAGGGATGAGTAATGTGGACGACGCTTTTGGTATGTACATAGAGGGATATAATAATTCAGGTTCTATTTATATCTTTCATAAAAAATCTGATCTATCAGGGTATTTTTATGCTTCATATCCTTCAGTATTTTCTCAATATTTTTACCAGCCTGTCGAGTTAACTGTCGTTAGGGATACATTATCAATGACTTATGAACTATTCATTAACGGCTTATCTCAAGGTGTAAAATCGTATTCTGTCGGGCCGTATAATGCAGGAAACGATTGGGGTGTTGGGAAAACTCAAGATCATGCTCCAAATGGCAAATTGTTTGATTTTAAATTGTTTTCAAGAGCGCTTTCTATTCAGGAAGTGTCTGATTTGATTAATGGAAATCTTACAGACACTTCGAATCTCGTTGTATGGTTGCCGATGGCTGAAGGCGCAGGCACTACCCTGTATGACGTAAGCGGCAACAACCTACACGCGACGCTGTACAACACGAGTGAAGCGTCGTTTTGGAGCGGAACACAAGACGTGTTCCACTACAATATTGATAAAGGGTTCTCTCTCTACACACACACAACCAACAACGATTTGCGTGTGCCTTACGACCTGAACGGGCAGCCGTTGTCGATTACGCCGCCAAGTGGCTACACGCTTGCGAGCGAGCATCCTGCTGGAAACTGGCACAACAATGCCGAGACTAAAATTCAAATGATGGCCGGCGATGCCAATCTTGCCGCAGGCACATTCTGGATGGACAGTGCCGGCACATTGCAGGCACGTAGTTACAATGACATTGTGGGCATCTGGAACAACGAGAACATTACGTTTGCAGATGTATCGGTTGCAAACAAGAAGAAAAGGATAGCTACGTACGACTCGGCTCAGGTT
>RFHA01000124.1 GCA_003696565.1 Chloroflexota bacterium | reverse complement strand
TACGCACCTGTCCCATGCCCCGCGTGGTCTGATAGCCTACACCCGTCCAGAAGGATAAGTCCACCAGCAAATGAAGATACGGCAGCCAGCGCAAATCCCGATTTAGTGAAATATTAAAGTGCCTGAAGCGGCAGGGGATTTGGGCATATAAACGGAAAGAGCCGGTCATTTGATTAGCTCTTTCCTCAACTTTGACTGTTTTTAGAACAGTAGTTTTGTGATTTAAAACCAAGATAGGTCATATTGATTTTTACCAAAATACAAGTATTTACCTTCGTCAGTTTTCCCCACACACCTGGAGGGATTCTGATAGACTAACGCAAAGCTACGATGCTGGCTGCGTTTTCCCCACACACCTGGAGGGATTCTGTGAATATCTCCATATCATGCCCTGCTCTTCCACAGGTTCCCGAAATGGGTATACTACCAAATACCACGAAATTGTTGACAAGTTTTTTTGATCGTGTTACTATTCGCAATGTATCTTGTTAAAAGCAAAAGTCAATCATGATAATTTTACACGCAACAAACATGTGTATGATGTGTTGTCTGCCTACCAAACCCGTCGCTGGTTCGGAGGATTAGCCTTGTTGCGTGTGTAACAAACGTTGCTTGTGTGTAAACCAAACCCCGAATCAGTGATTTGGGGTTTTTTATTTTGAAGGTATAACTGCGATGATGATAATGGCGATGATGTGTTGTCTGTGTTGTATGCCTGTTGCAAAAGCAAAGGTGGTGGGTTACGGCTGCGTCTGAATCGGGCATGTCATGCATGACAACACAGGACTCCGGCAATCCACCGGGGTCTTTTTATTTATGTTATGAGCGTTAGCCACATGCTAACAGAGAAAATTCTTCAAAACCAAACAGAGGAGGAAGTTCATGCAAATAGACGAACACATCATTAAGCGGTTGGAGTCAGCATACCCGCAAGACATCCTGCGCTGGGCACATGCGACCTATCACCAAAGGTTAGTCGTTGTGACGAGTTTTCAGCCGACGGGGATTGTCACGCTCCACATGTTGAATGAGATGCAAATCCGCCCAACGGTCATCACGCTAGATACAGGGGTGCTATTCCCAGAAACCTACGCATTGATGGATGAGATCGAAGCACGGTTTGACCTCGATCTGATTCGCGTCCAACCGGAGCTAACCCTAGATCAACAAGCAGCTATCTATGGTGATAAGCTGTGGGAACATGATCCCGATCAATGCTGCCAAATGCGTAAAACCCGCCCGCTGGAAAAAGCACTCCAACCCTATGAAGCGTGGATCACCGGATTGCGCCGCGATCAATCTCCTAATCGCGCCAATACACCAGTCATCACCTGGGATAAACGGCATCATATGGTCAAACTTGCTCCCTTTGCCACCTGGACAGAAGATATGATCTGGACGTATATCCACGCACATGATCTGCCTTATAACACACTGCACGATCAGGGGTATCCTAGCATTGGCTGCCTCACTTGCACTCGTGCCATCGCCAAAGGCGAGGACATCCGCAGTGGACGTTGGTCAAACCATGAAAAAACAGAGTGCGGAATTCATAATATATGAAAGAGTTTGTGATATTTACACTCATCGGGTTTATCGCCCAACTTGTCAACGGTTCATTGGGCATGGCATACGGCATGATTAGCATGTCATTTTTGCTGACGTTTGGAATTCCCCCGCTGATGGCAAATGCCACAGTGCAGGTGACTAAGTTGTTCTCGGCGGCTGTTTCAACCGTTTCGCATTGGAAGTTCGGCAATGTGGATTATCAAACGTTCATCCGGCTAGCGGCAGCAGGCGTGGCAGGAAGTTTAGGGGGATCACTGTTAGCGGTCTCTTTGCCGAATACTATTCTTACCCCGCTGATTGCTGTATATCTGTTTTTTATGGGCTTACGCATTTTACATCAGTGCCTTAAACACACCCCACCCCACACACACATCATGCCCAAGGTGATGCCATTAGGTGCGTTAGGTGGTTTTTTGAATGCTTTGGGTGGGGCTGGCTGGGGACCGGTAACCACATCGACCTTGCTGGCTAATGCCAGCAACCCACGCTTGACCATCGGTACAGTCAGCGCGGCAGAATTATTTGTGAGTATTGCCGCCGCCATTGTCTTAATTTCACACATTCAGTTCGCCAACCTTCAGATGGAAATCGTGCTTGGGCTGATCGTTGGTGGTATGTGTGCCGCGCCCTTAGCAGCATACTTAACCGGGCATTTACCTACCAGAACGTTAACCGGTGCCATCAGTCTACTAATTATGTTTTTGAGCGTTTCAATGGTGATGAGTGTATTAGCATGATCTATCCAATTTCGTTAAACCTAAAAGACAAGCCCTGCCTGATTGTTGGTGGTGGGAATGTGGCAAAACGCAAAGCTCAAGGGTTACTTGCAGCGGGTGCGCGGGTTATCGTTATCAGCCCAAACATACAAGCTGATTTCCCGACTGTCGTACACATTATAGATACCTATCATCCGCATTATTTGGATGAAATTCATCCGATATTGGTTTTCGCCACCACAAACGACTCGAATGTTAATCAGACAGTGGTAACAGATGCACAAGCACGCCATATTCTTGTCAATAATGCCGATGCCCCCGCAGATTTTACCAATATGACAGTTTGGCAAAATCCACCTTTGAGCGTGGCGATCTCCACAGGAGGCGCAAGCCCGCTTTTGGGTCAACATATGCGGCGGCGTGTGGCTGATCTCTTCACAAATGGTTATGCTGAGTTTGCCCAATATCTGTTGGATTTACGGGGGGAAGTGATCCGGTCTATTCCAACACAATCCGCCAGATATACGTTTTGGCAATCCGTGCTAACACCAGAAACATTTGCCTTACTAGATAACGAGCAGCACCATGCAGCAATTGCCAAGCTGAAAGAGGTCACTTTATTATGACAACCGCGCTGATTCTTGTTGGGCATGGCTCACACATTAGCCCTCACACTGCTGGATGGGTTTGGTCATATGTTGATCAACTCCGAGCTTGGGGGGTCGCTGATGAGATTACAGCCGGATTCTGGAAGGAGCAACCTAATTTATGGCAAGTTGCTGATACCGTTTTAGCAGATGAGGTTGTGATTGTACCTGTT
>RFHA01000123.1 GCA_003696565.1 Chloroflexota bacterium | reverse complement strand
ATGAAACTGATTATTCAAATCCCTTGCTTAAACGAAGAGCATACCTTACCCCTGACATTAGCAGAACTACCCCGTGATATTGAGGGTATTGATACGATTGAATACCTTATCATTGACGATGGCAGCACGGATAACACAATAGCCGTTGCCCGAGAACACGGTGTCCAGCATATTGTGCGCCATACAGTCAACAAAGGGTTAGCAGCAGCCTTTCAATCGGGGTTAAATGCCTGTCTTCAGCTTGGTGCGGATATTATCGTCAATACAGATGCGGATAATCAGTATCCAGGGCAGTATATCGCAGATTTAGTCAAACCTATTTTAGAAAAACGCGCTGATATCGTGATTGCAGACCGCCAAACAGATACGATCGAACATTTTTCGCCAATCAAAAAACGATTACAAAAATTAGGTAGTGCCGTGGTGCGGGGTGTTTCTAAAACAGATGTGCCAGATGCACCAAGTGGATTCCGTGCATGGTCAAGAGAGGCGGCATTACGCATCAACGTGATTACAGGATATACCTATACCCTAGAGACTATCATCCAAGCCGGTAACAAAAACCTGACCATCGTCAGCATTCCCGTACACACCAACCCAAAACTGCGTGAATCCCGTTTAATTCGCAGCATTCCACAATATGTTATCCGTTCCGCCTTGACTATTATGCGGTTGTTTATGTTGTATCAACCGTTAAAAACATTCACATATCTCTCTATACCATTTTTTGCTGGGGGGATATTTTTATGGATTCGCTATGTTGTGCTAGCCCTCACTACAGATTTAACCCGTGGCGCACATGTGCAGTCTGTAGTCGTGGGGGCAGCTTTATTGATTATTGGCTTTATTGTATTTCTGATTGGGCTGTTAGGGGATTTAATTGCCATCAATCGCCGGTTACATGAAGAAACGCTCTATTATGTTAAAAAGCTTCACTATCATAAAACCGATACCAATGGGGCTGTGTTTTCAAATGAATGATTGAAGCAAGCCCCTTGTTGTTTTTTCAATTTCTACGGTGTAATTGCTTCTGGAATAAGATCAAACCCGTTTGATGGATTACGTGAT
>RFHA01000122.1 GCA_003696565.1 Chloroflexota bacterium | reverse complement strand
GCGTCAATTGGGGAAAATAGTCGGCTCCAAAATTCAGCCAAATCCTGTAGCGAAGGAGATTGTAAAAACTCCTCAAACCGCGTTTCTTGCTCTTCCAATGGGCGGGCGGGAATGACCCAGCCGGCTAGCAGCGTCAGAACAGCTAAAAATGTTCCAACATACAAAAATTGCCGCCGTAGTTTATGAGGCATCCGAATGCCCTGGTTGTACCATTCCCATTCACGCAGATCAAGCGTCGAGCGTACAATTAACAGCAATGACACAAATATGTAAATTGCTAAAAAGTATTCTAAGTTGTTATCACCAGCATAAAATATGGTGTTGGTGGCTAAAATCAAACCCGGTGGCAACACTACTCGCCAAATTCGGTCAATCCGATAAGAATGCCAGGCTGCGTTATATCCTAAAAACCAGAATAAAAAGGCAACCATTAGTGTAAACACCGTGTCATCCGTGTTAATACCACCTGTCATTGCATCACTAGACCAAGACAGAACACGACTTAAAACATCGTTAATACCGCTACTTGTATCAAGTGATGTGAAAATCAATACCAGGCAAACGCCATATGTGCTGCTGATAATTAATGCGATAAACTCACCAAATTGACTCCGTGCGAAGATTAATCCAAATGTTACCCCCAACGCTGTCACGGGTAACACCACAGCCATAGATAATGGCCATTCACCGGCTTTGAGTGACACCGGCGTAATACACATCAGCACGATTAGAAGAATGAGTGTTAGGAAATCACCAGGATAGAAAAACTGCCTTAAACCTTTGAACATCGCTTATTTCCCAATGCTATCGCTGCCATTGTAAACGGGGGTTTTACTAATGACAACCGACGTTTACCCCACTATAATAGGTGTATCCAAGTTTGCCAGGTGGTTGCGGTCTGCTTACGAGCAGGTTGAGGAAAGTCCGCCCTCCACAGGGTACGGTGCTGGATAACGTCCAGGCGGAGTGATCCGACGGCATAGTGCAACAGAGAGTAGATTGCAGTTGATTATTCAACTGTGAGGGTGAAACGGTGGTGTAAGAGACCACCAGCGTCGGCAGTGATGTCGGCGGCTAGGCAAACCCCACCGGGAGCAAGGCAAAGCAGATGCAATGAGGCGACCCGTCTCGCATCGGGTATGCTGCATGATGCGTGGCGTAAGTCACGTACCAGATAGATAACCACCCAAGACAGAAGGCGGCTTATCGGTAAACTTGGATATACTATCACTAATCCACTCAGGGGAAAGATATATAGCCAACACACTGGTGTAGTCAGTTGTTTATTTAACCAACAATACGTTTTCTTACATATTGTTGATTAAAATGTAGGGCTAGCTTTTGTAAGCGTCAAAGTCTTTTCTTAAATCAGCAGGCATTTCATCTGGGGAAGTAAATTTATGCACGGTGGTTAAGCTACCGTTGGATGACGTGACAACACGATACGTTGTTTCTTCTCCAAAATAAGATACGGTGCCTTCTTCCATTGCCACCGACCAAATGACTTCAATACCATAGATATAACCTGGCTCAAAGGGATATGTGTTCTTAACAGAGTTTTCCCAAACGGAAGTAACTTGCTTACTATATGTATCTTGCAGCTTATCAACAACCTTATCTTGAAATTCGACAGAAACTTCTGCGTCTACTTTGGCTTTAGCGTCGCCTTGTTTCTTACCAATCGTACCGCCAATGCTAGACCCTACCGTCCAAGTTTGAGAATGTTCATGAGCTTGCTGAAAACTTTGCGAAGATGCCAGCGCGGTAGAGATTCTAGAAACAACCTCGCGCGTTTGGGTGGCGTTAAAATTTCGCCCATCAACCCAATCAAGTGTTTTAATCTTAATGGGTTTGGCAGATTGTTGATTTTTCATGTGGAGTTTGGCAACATCCAAATTGCCATCTTCGCTTACCACCAAATCATCCGTCATATTGAAAATTTGCCCGGCGCGTGCCAGCACTTTATCCGAGAAAACAATATCCCCTGTTTTGATCTCCACTTTAATTTTAGGGAATGAGTCGTCCCGCCAGGTAATTGTCGCCCCCGGTTCAATTTCGCCCTGGTTTAACCCCACAACATAGTTAGGATCATCTCCTTTAAAAGCTCGCCAGTACACTTTTTCTGAATAGTTGTTTTGAATTCTCATGATAATCGCTTTCTTAGCTATTTGTTTTTGGATTGGCTAAACCTTAACTTTTTTTAACACATTAAAATTTATATATCAATAAAATATAAAAAATCTATAGACATGAACCAATATCGTTATAAGATAAACACAAAGCACTGCCACTTTAAAAATAGTTGAATTACCCCCATATGATAGATATATGGGCAATTTTTACGGTTCATAATAGGGTATTTACTCTTTCTTGAGGAAATGGAGCAACAAAAAAGCACCTGCTTGTTGCAAGTGCTTTGGTGTGTGGGCGCGCAGGGACTCGAACCCCGGACCTCACGGATGTGAACCGTGCGCTCTAACCAGCTGAGCTACGCGCCCGTGATGCTGTGAGTATATCACGCTTTTTCTGTGTAAATCAAGATGCAAATGATGTCATTTAGGATATGTTGATGAATCGATTTCTTGTTATTTTTCTATTTTTAGCCAGTTGCACCATGCCGGATGCAACACCTATTCCTCTCACACCCACTCAACTTTCCCCCGCCGGTTGGGAACTTATTGAACCAGGTTTAGAACGGCGGTCATTCCTGCCAGATGCAAATGGGCTGAAGGAAATTTCTGTCCTACGTATTGACCCAAATCTGTTTACTTTTCGGGTTCATTATCGACCTGGTGAACCGTTGAATATTGGGGAATGGTCGCGTGAATTGCCTGAGGCTGAGGTGATTGTTAACGCCAATTTGTTTGATCCTCAAAATCAAATTGTTGGCTTGCTCATTAGTGATGGCGTGGTTTATGGCTGGTCATATACCGATCGTGGTGGGATGTTTTATATTCAAGATGACGTGCCACGTATTCGCTCTAATATCGCACATCCTTACATCCCCGGTGAGCCAATCCAGCAAGCGGTGCAGGCGTATCCCATGTTGGTGATTGATGGTCAGCAGGCTTTTACCAATACAAATAACGATCGAATCACCCGCCGCACGGCTATCGGAATAGACTATGAAGGGCGGGTGCTTATTATGGTTACACCACTTGCAGGGTTAGGATTGGTGGAACTGAGTGCATTTTTAGCCAACACTCCTGAGCTTGATCTGAGCATGGCGTTTAATTTGGATGGTGGTGGCTCTACCATGCGTTACATTGCAACCATTGATGACATGCTGCTTTCATTTGATCCTGTTCCGGCTGTGTTGGCGGTTTATCGTCGTTAAAATGGCGAAATGTTATTTGGCTGGCACTTCCTCATAAACTGGTGTCAGCCAACTATGATATTTTTCGATTTGACCACTGACTACCTTAAAAAAGTAATCCCGCAAGCGTGATGTAATCGCTCCCATTGTGCCATCACCAATGTTACGATGCTCAACTTTTGTAATAGCGGCAATTTGAACGCCTGTACCACACATAAATGCCTCATCAGCGATATAAATCTCTGTGCGGTCAATATCACGCTCCACAACATCAATACCTAAATCTTCTTTCAATAGTTGGATAATAGATCGACGTGTAATACCTTCCAAAATGTTGGAATTTACTGGTGGTGTGATCGCTACCCCGTCACGGATTAAGAAGATGTTTGCCGCACTCATTTCAGAGATATGCCCGTCTTCATTTAATACAATGGCTTCATCGTAACCAGAAAGCAGCGCATCGCTTTTAATCAAGGATGAATTAGCATAAGCACCGACAATCTTTCCACGTGCAGGAATCGCATTGTCGTCAATCCGCCGCCAAGCAGAAAAGCATACATGCGCTCCTTCTTCATTTTGCACGTATCGCCCAAATGGCAGTGCAAACATCGTGAAGTCATCATCTACACCGTGTAATTTTACGCCGATCATCTCCGATGATTTGTACGCCAATGGGCGGATATAACAGTTCTCACGATACCCCTCAGCATTCAGTAGATCAACCAATAGTCTTGTTAAATCATCCGCAGAGTAGGGGAGTTCTATTCGCATCATCCGCGCTGATTGAAGTAATCGCTTGAAGTGATCAATCGGGCGGAAAATATAAAGCTGTTCTTGTTTATCATTCCAATAACCACGCAGCCCGCCAAAAACGCCTGTTCCATAGTTCAGGGCATGGGTCATCACGCTGATTTTGGCTTCTGCCATTGGGACAATTTTTCCTTTAAAAAACGCATACTTTGGGTTTGCCATAGGTGGCTCCTTAAATAACAATAACAATATCTTTTCAAATTATTGTCTTAGAACAAATGCACCACGTCAAGCACCACCTGACCACAATCCTGGAATCATCAGGATAATCAGGCTAGCAGGTAGCCAATACATGACTAACCATTTTAACCGCTTTGGGTAAAAATTCCCTGTAAACAATACCCCAGCAATCACCAATGGCGCACCGACTCGGTACACCGCCGCCGGGTCTTGCCAACTTACCCCTGGCATAATGAACACAAAACCAACTGAGGCTAATAAAAGGCTTAATGTCCAGGCGTTATTGATCTCTCGTTGGACAATCTGACGACCCTTACGCCATACCTGATACATGGCTACGCTGAATAATAATATCGCTGGTATACCCAGGAATATCATCGCCAAAATAAATTGTACTGTGCGCGTCTCTTGTGATAAATGTTCAGGCTGGCTTAAAACAGACCATAATCCACCTAGTGGAATCCACGAAAATCCACGCGCTGCTGGATAACTAGTTGGCGAGCCTTCCAGCCACAGGCGTAAAATGAACCACCACTGCATCAATGTGATAAACGGCGTAAACCCAATCAAAAATCCCCACCGCCATTGACGTTTCATTACAACAGCATGTAATCCTAAACCGCCGGCAAAGATCAAACCTAGTTCCTTCGTCAGCGTGGAAAGTGTTAGTAGCAGAATCACTAGGATATATCGCTCTCGCTGATATGCGATCACCGCCCATAACGCCAGTGCAAAGCACAATAATTCCGTCAGATTGAAGCGCAGCGCAAACAGATTACCCACCCAAACGGTATAGATCAACGCTAGGTAGGGCGATACCCCCATCTGATTCAGCAAATACGCCAGCATACCTGTACCAGTACTCAGTGCAATAATATTGATGGCGATCAGCACCCAAGGCAACAATTCGGCATTTCCCAAACTCAGCGCACGCGCCAACACCGGATAAAAAATCCGCTGATAACGGAATGTTGGACCATCAATATATGGCACAGCCTGGGCACCATCCCGCGCGATGAAATACACAAACTGCCCATCATAACCTGTTGAGCCGCCGTCTTCTTTAGGAATACCCTCACTAAAACGTGTTCCAATATGAGCAAATGCCAATGCGCCATCAGGATGATTTATCAGCACTAGCCCACAAAAAATCACCGCAATAAAAAATGAGATGCCTGTTACACGGCGGACGGCGTGTCTATTCTTCATTACCCTCTTGTGCATATACATCGTTGCTCATCATAAAAATGACATACAAGAACCATATGTTTCAACGTTTCCATAACAAAACAGGCTGCGCACTTGCAGCCTGCTAAATATATTAATTCAATTATATCTAATCTATCCCAGGTAATCCCGCAGGTTATGTGCCAAACGCGGATGACGTAGTCGGCGTAATGCTTCTTTTTCCAGTTGACGAATACGTTCTCTACTTAATCCAAATTTATTTGCAATCTCTTCCAATGTGTGTGGTTCACCACCACCTAATCCAAAACGCAAACGCAAAATGTGACTCTGCCGTGGGCTAAGTTCGCTTAAGACTTCTTCAATCGTTTCTTCAAGTAAGTGTTGTGTTGCCGATTCCACAGGACTAGGTGATTCTTGATCTTCAATAAAATCACCAAATTCACTGTCACCATCGTCTCCCACTGGACGTTCTAAGGCAATAGCATGTTGACTAGCATCCATCATGCTACGGATAGTTTCCGCCGGTAAGTCCATCTCATCTGCAATCTCTTCTGGAGAGGGTCTGCGCCCCATGCTTTGCTCCATAGATTGTGCGATGCGATACATCTGGCGGATGCGTTCTGTCATATGTAATGGAATACGGATAGTCCGTGTTTTTTGTGCCAATGCGCGGGTGATCGCTTGCCGTATCCACCATGTTGCATAGGTACTAAAACGATTACCACGCTTGTAATCATATTTATCGACGGCACGCATTAATCCCACATTCCCCTCTTGAATCAAATCTGGGAACGGAAGACCTTGCCCCATATAACGCTTAGCAATGCTGACCACTAAGCGGGTATTTGCCCGTCCTAGATGTTCACGCGCACGTTGCCCATCCCGCACTAAACGCTGCATGTGATAAATCCATTTTTCACTGTAATTTTCATAAGTACTGGGGCGGTTAAGGCGTTCTTGTGCTTTTTTACCAATTTCAATGCGTTTTGCGAGGCGAATTTCTTCTTCTGCGGTTAGTAGGGGTTCTTGTGCCATCTGGCGGAAATAAAGACCAACTGGGTCATCAGCAGATACAGCGGTGATGTCTCCCACACTTGGGTCATTGAGCAGCTCTTCCGGCTCAAAATCTCCCTCCATATCATCACTAATCGAGAGGCGATCATCTAAGTCAATGTCTTGCCGGATTTCTATCCCCAGCTCATCTAATTCGTAAATTAATGCCTCTATTGTTAGCGAATCATCTGCTTCTTCATCAAGTACCTCTAATACGTCATCAAGAGTTAAAAAGCCACGTTGGTCAGCCCGATTTATTAGTTCTTGTATCATACCTTCTGCCTGCGTAATTCAACTAGCGAACGATGATTCCTTATTGGATTTCAGTGTACAACATGATTGAAAAATGTGCTTGCTATGGCATCCCTCCCGTATGATAAATGAGAAATAGTTAAGAGCATATTTATTCTATCACGAGTTTTATCAAGTTTTTACTTAATGATCAATAAGTTTTAGTAACATTAAGCGTAACAGGGAAACGATAAATAAAAAGGGAGAGATTCTCATCTCTCCCAAATTCGTTTATTCTGCACGATCTTGATGCAGGCGAATATAGTTTAATTTAGACAGGGCGCGCACTTGCTCTTCTGCGCGATAGCTACTACGTACCAATGGACCGCTTTCTACCCACTTAAATCCCATTTCCTTGCCAATCTGCTGGAAGCGGTCAAACTCTTCTGGTAAGTAATAGCGTTCTACCGGTAAATGCTGTTTACTAGGTTGTAAATATTGCCCAATTGTTAGGATGTCCACATCAACACTGCGTAGATCACGCATAACTTCCACCACTTCATCAAATGTTTCGCCTAAGCCCACCATGATGCCACTTTTAGTCAGCACAAGCGGGTCCATCTTTTTGGCATTTCCCAGGGTGGCTAACGCCCATGCATAGTTATCTTGGGGTTGAACTTTCTTGAATAAGCGCGGAACAGTTTCAACATTATGATTCAAAATCTCTGGTTGAGCATCCATCACAATTTTGAGTGCGGCTTCACTCCCCTTAAAATCTGGGATAAGCACCTCAATACTACAACCTGGCTGTAGTTGCCGGATGCGTTTAATTACCATTGCAAAAATTGGTGCACCACCATCAGGACGCTCATCACGGTTAACACTGGTGATAACCACGTGGCGTAAATTCATCGCCCGTACACTTTCTGCCACACGGTTTGGCTCTGCCCAGTCTAACGGGGAAGGGCGACCAGTTTTAATATCACAAAAGCCACATGAGCGTGTGCAAGTATCACCCATCATCAAAAATGTGGCTGTGCCTCGCCCCCAACACTCCCCAATATTGGGGCATTGTGCTTCTTCACAAACAGTATGTAAGGTTTTGCTGCGCATTAAACGGTGTACTTCTTGATATGTCTCGCCACTTGGTGCCTTAACGCGAATCCAGGGGGGGCGGCGGCGTGGGTGTTTGGGGTCTGGTTGCCAACCCTCTGAGGGAATATCACTAATTTTGATCAGATCGCTCACAATAGGTTAACTCCACAATAACATTGTCTCTCTCATTATATCAGTGTCTAGATTAACCAGTCTAGCGACCAATTCATTAGGGCGTGGTGAATTTTATCGATAAAAAATATCTACGTTATTAATAGGGGCGTTCTATAGGATAACCGCCTAAACTCAGACCCATTTATGCTGGGACTGATGCGAGTATGCGGGATTGATCTCTACGTCTTAGATGTTTTTAAGGATATGACCGTATAGTCTCAATAAATGTTTTTCGGTTAATCGATAAGCGACGTGTGAACAACCAGATCAGCACAAATAAAAGCCCTTCTCTCACAATGAAAAATATGATTGGAACGGCAAGAACAATATAATTCATATCCGGCAAAGTCCAGGTTATCAATCCAATGACGATATAAGTGAGTATCTGAATACTTAAAAAAACACCACCCCCAACGATGCGTTGATTCATACCGTCTTTGATGACTAGCGTTGTTATTACGCCTACCAACAGCCCCACAAATGTGGATTGAATGAGGTCAAGATATAACGCGCTAATCACTGCAATTATGGGGATTACAAGGCTGAGACTACTAGGGATGAGACGCGCTTCATTAAATAATCCTATTAGGGACGTGTAATTGATTAGCAGAAACGCTCCCGCAACAAAAAAAATATAAATTGCAGAAAATAACTTACGTGTGCCTTCCACACTGCGGGTTGTGTTGTAAACGATATGGCTTAATATCCACAGAAAACCGTGCTGTTCGATTGGTGTTGTTGCCATCAGGTCGTAACGCTTTGCCTGACGTTCCTGATTCACTGTCCCAATTATGTTTAAACTAGCCGCCAAACCGCTAAATGTGCCAATATAAAATGGTGATAGCAACATCAGCGTTAAAATTGGAGAAACAAACCCCACAACATACCATGATAAATCCGTGATAAAAAACAGTATGATGAGTGGCGTACCGATAACAACAGCAATCACGCGCCCTAACAGAGGCTTGTTTTTAGGTGTTTTTTTATAGCGATGATGCAATAAAATTCGCATGACGGCTGGATGATATAAGCCGTGTTGCATAGCTCGCCATATTTGCCAACTGCTCATTACATCTGCTTCTTTCGCCTTAAAATATGGGGCATCAACCCCTCTTTAATTCCAACATGGGTAATATGATCTAACTCATACAGTTCCACATTAGTAATATCTGCTAGCCTGCGCCAAAGTAAAATAATGATGATTTCTCGGATCATATAAAATGTGAACAGGCAAAGACTCGTATAGAGAATTTGATATCTTGCTATGGCAATATCCCAACCCAACACGGAAAAAACATTAGGATAAATTAATAAACTAAGGAAACCGATTGATATATAGACAACTAGTTGCAATAAAATAAAGGTCACAATAATCATGTTTCGAGTATCTGTCCGTGTTTTGGCATAGTTGGATACTAATATACCAAGCAGTCCCCCAATATTTGATGATTGGATAAACTCTATTGCCAATGCACTGGTAGCTAACATTGTGAGTACTAAGTTGCCCACAATTTCAAGCGAAACAGCGTCGCTGTTAAATGGACTAATCGACCCTACCATTATCAGCGGGATGACGACAATAATTAACGAGATGAAAAATAATACCTTGTAGGCTTCTCGTAGTTGCCGTAACAGTCGACTCCGTTGAATAGATAAACTGCACAACGCCCAAATAACCCCTTCAAAACCATAATTTGTGAGTCCAATAAGCTCGTAACGTCCTTGTATTTTCTCGTTAATGATCGCATTGCCAATAATTAACCCGCTTGTTAGCCCATAAATGATGCCGCCCGTCAACAATAAAAATGGCACCATAATACATGCCAATAAAAATGGCACTATAAATATAATGGTGATCACAGTCCAAAAGCTTGTGAAGATGCTCAGTAAAATAAGCAACAAAATAATGCCACTAAACCAGTAAAACTCATAGTTGTTTATAAAATGTTTTATCGTTTGGAAAATTCCAGATGTTGGGTTATCTGATGGTGTCCACACGCCCCAACGTTGATACAGAGGATGTGCAACAAATGGCGTTAATAAGGCAGTCCAAACTCGTAAAGAAATCATGGCATTCCCCAGGCGAAAACATCTGGTCGGCTAAATACAGCAGCAACATCTGCACTCAATTGAGTAAAGATACCACTTTCAACGTTCAACGCAAGAAGCAAGGTTTGGTTTGTAAGTGAGTCTTTATCACTAAATGCGAGGTATTTCCCATCCGGTGACCAGACTAAATGAGGCGGGTTAGGCGTATGCTCAGATGTTACATAATCACAATACACACGTATAGTACCCGTTTGTGTATCCAAAATATGGATTTGCCCAACGGGGGCTTCTGTGAGTGGAATCACCCAAAACGCTAAATAACGATTATCTGGAGACCAGCTTAACCCGCGTGGCGAATGTCCACCAATTCGCACAGCACCATACTCCTGACTAAAATTTGTCCATTGTGTTATTGTCTGATCATGTGGATGAACCCCAATAATTTCGGCGGTATACGTATCATCACCGGATAAGATTGGGATCACTGTTGCCAGCCATTCCCCATCACTAGACCAAGATGCAGCGTTGTAATATGGAATATCTATTCCCAATACAATGGGGGGCTGTCTATTATCTTGAATGTTCACCAATGATCGTACAAATTGATCCCCAACATAGTTGATCTCAAGACCCCAAAACCCATTGGGTTGCAAAAGAATGGCATGATTTAAAGGCAATGGTTCTGTTATACCAGTTTCGATATTTTGTAGATACGCTCCACCGTTAACCTGCCATACCAACCACCAATCCTCTGACCACCAACTTACTTCTGTGGCATATGGTGCGATGACTCGACGGGATGTTCCGTCGATTTGCATAACACTAAAAGCGTTTTCTGTGGTGTTCAAATAGGTGAGTAATCTTGTATCAGGTGATAGATGACAGTTATAGTAACAGGGGGCACTATCTGGCAGGGGATAGCGTGCATTTCGCCTAACTTCATATACCCATAAACTTGAACGATTCCACGCTGTTAAAATGTAGCCTTGCCCAGCAAAATCATTGTTACGCGGCTGAATTCCTGCTCCGGGGCAAACACTAACCAGATTATTGCCTGTTGTTGATGTCATCACTGTCATGATTAACAGCGTTAACCAGTGCCACATGTTGCTTTACCTTCCCATATATGCACCTGATAGCCATCTAACAGTATCACGTTGTTTTGATATCGCAAACAATCTAACGGGTTCAATACAGGAATATCCCAAAGTCTATTATCAAGATGTTCTAGGGTTAAATCATCGGCTAAATCATAGATTTGGGCAATATGAAGCAGAATTGTGTCATAATCATATAGCTGATTTGTATCATCTGTTTTAGGTTGTATCAGTCCATAGGCAATGCGCAATCGCCGGCATACCAGATAAACTTGATCAGGGATTAATGCCACATCGGAAAGAACATAACTTTCTGCAATACCAATTATCTGTGGTGGGCTGATTTTTAACTGAAAGTGTGAGATCAGATGCATTTTTTCTGATATGGTCAATGGAATGACTGTATCACGGATACGCTCGGTTGCTTGTATCCCACGCCATCGCGCACCCCGATAGTTGAGTAATTTGGTCTGAGGAGATCGGGTTGGTGTATATGTCAGTTGGCGCGGATGTTCTGTGATGGGAACTGGTGTATCTTTGATGATTTTAAGATATGTTGGATCATCGTCGTTGTTAAACGCTTCAAGGTAAATCTCACCTTGTTCACCAGCCCCCAATAGCGCATAATGGCTCATTTGTTGCAAAATATATGTGTTTTTCCAACAATACGACATCATATCTTTAACCATATCTTATGATTTTTGTGCTAGACTTAGATACAGAGTTATAATGCGTCTAATTATACTCGCTGGGGATATTAGCATGACACAAACAATCGATGTAAACAATCTAGCAGAGGGTAAAACAATCGGTGAAGTGGAACCACAAACACCGTTACACACATCCACATTTCCGGTTGTTAAGCCGAAGAAAAACCCGGCATCAGAAACCGGCTTAATTTCAGCGATTGATCTTAATTCTGAAGGACTGGAAGACGCAAATTCCCAGGATGCTTCGCGGACAACAGATGAATCTAAACCGGTGGAGACCTTAACGGCACAACCAGATGCGGCAACACAGCTTGTCAACGCCAACGCTCACAAGCCGCTTGTTTTGATTGTGGAAGATACTCAAGAGTTAGCTGAGGTCATTGAAGCGACACTCCAGCGTATGGGGTTACGAACAGCTCATGAATCACATGGTGCGCGCGCTTTACAAAGTTTTTATGAGCTTGATCCTGATCTTGTCTTATTAGATATTAGTTTACCAGATACAACAGGCTGGAAGATCATCGATGCCATCAAAGAACGCTTGGAAGAAACTCAAGGTGAAATGCCCAAAGTTATTGTTATCACAGCATTTGATGATCCAGCAAACCGTTTAATCGGTAAACTACAAGATGTTCATAGCTATCTTATTAAACCGTTTACTTCTGATCAAATTGAGAATCTCGTCAAACAGGCACTCGGTAGTGGTGCTTCTTCATGAGTAGACTCTTCAATTTTTTGTGTTTAGCGGGAATGATCCTCTGCATTCCCGTTTTTGCTTCACAACAGATTCTTTATGACAGCCAAGTCGCTGCTATCCAATATGGTTGGTCGGCGGATTTACATTGGCAAGTAGGTGAACAGCTTGCACGTCGTGATGATTGGCGAGGGGCTGTTGCCCATTGGGAAAGTGCCAACCCACAAACACCAGACCAGCTTGCGCGTTTAGTTGATGCATATATGATCTTACAGCGTTGGGATGATGCTATCACACGTCTGCGGCAGATTATTACGTTACAGCCGGATCATGCTTGGGCACATTACCACTTGGCGTTGTTGATTGCACCATCAAATCCGTTAGAAGCTGAGCAGCATTTGATGCTCGCCCAGCGTTCTGATACATACACCGATGACATCACCACGTTGCTTGATCTACTGCATCATAATTTTTCGCCTGTTCGCTTGGGTTTATGGTTTTCTCAGCAAGAGCGTTGGGATTTAGCTGAACACGCTTTTTATCATGCCGCACTGATCGGTGATCCTGTCGCAGCGGCTTATGTTGCCCTCGCGCGTGAGCAGCAAAATAAAAACGGCGCGGATTGGATGACCTACGCACTCGATCACGCCCCTCAAAATGCACAAGTCTATTATGTTTATGGGTTATACCTACGGCAGATCGGTGATCTTGATGAAAGTGTTTCTGCTTTTATCACTGCTCTAACCTTTGATCCCTTTAACCCGGCGTATAATGCAGAATTAGGGGTGGCTTATCAGCGCGTTGGAGCATATTTTAATGCAGAGAATATGTTTCGTTTGGCTGTACAATATTCCGATAATGACCCATTATTTGCCGAAATGCTGGCAGCTTTTTATGCGCAAGAAGGTTATCGTCTTACGCCTGATCGCTTAGAGCGACTTCAGCAATCTCGTGCAAATTTGCCCCCTGATCCTACATTACGCGCTGGGTTTGGTTGGGCTTTACATCAATTAGGCGATAGTGCCGGTGGGCTGATTGAAGTTGAGGCGGCTCTGGCTTTGGAGCCAGATAATGAACAAGCACTTTATTACAAAGCACAAATTTTGATTGATATGGGGAATATCCCCGCAGCGATTCCGATTTTACAGCGATTGGCAGCTCAAGGTTCAACTTGGGCACAAGACACACTCACACGCTTACCAGAGGTAACGGATGAACCGGAGTGATAAAAGCAATGTTTAATTGGATGATTCCTTATGCTAACCATTTGCAACATCACCCTGTCTATTTCTTTGAAACCCACACAAAACGACATCGCCGCACATTACAAATGATGACACGCACGAGTCTCATTTGGTTTTATTATATTTTTATGTTGATGATAGCTGCATGGTTGTTTGTTATCTGGCGAGATACGCGCTCAGCATCAACCTTCACATTTGACGATATACTTTACATCGCCAGCCAGCAAACGCTCACCTGGTTTTTCTTGATTGGGGTGGCTGCCAGTTTGTTGATAGATATTATTGCCATTCTCGCCTCTGTGGGCAGTATTAACCGCCAACGTACTAGCGGGCACTGGGATTTGCTTCAGTTAACCACGTTGGATGACCGTACGATTATCCATACCAAGCATGTCATCATACAACTTCAAGCCTGGCGTATGTTTGTTGTTGTTTTAAGTATCCGCCTAACAACTATCCTGTTGTTTTTGATTCAATCGTTGTTTTTTGCTCATGGCGATGATCCTCAAACTATTGCACAAAGCTTTTTAGACTATTTTTCATATGATTTTCCAAATGCTGCATTAACGTTAGCAATAGTTGTCAATCTGGGTATGTTTTATCTGCTTGAACCATTTTGGCGATTAAGAGCCATGACTGCGCTTGGCATGTGGATTTCAGCACGTGTTAATCGTGTTACATCAGCGTTGATAAGTGGTTTCGCCATGATTATCTTGGTCTGGCTATCACACAGTTTTGGCTTGTATGCCCTATATTGGTTGATGCGCTGGACTGCGGAAATGATAGATTTTTCTTATGTCACATTGACCAAAGCTCTACTTTTTTTACTGTTTTGGTTGCTTGTTTGTATATCAGTGCTTTACCTTTATTATTGGTTCCTTAGGCGGTTTAGCTTACAACGCGCTACAGAACATGCTTTTAATCCCACCTGATTTGATGATAAAATGACCATCATAGTTATTATGAGGGTCATTCGGTGCGTCGTTTCTTGATTTTTGCTATATTACTGATAACTTTTGTGTCGGTTTTCCGTTTAAGTCGTATCGCAGATGATTGGCATTATATCGTCTCGGCTGAACCGGGGCAGCTTATTTATGCTACGTCATTTGACGGTGATATGACGGATTGGACACAAGACGAAGGTACGCGCCTATCTACCGGTGTTGTTGATGGCGCAATGCAAATCACAGTCACAACCTCTGGTAGTGGTATTTTTTCCGTCATTGAACCGTATATGCGAGATTTTGATCTAACAGTCACTACACAAGCAATTGATGGTCCATTGGATAATGCTTATGGGGTAGTGTTTCGTCAAAGACAAGTGACAACTTACGCATGGTTTGATCTTTTCCAAAAACAAACTCGTAATGATTACTATATTTTCCTCATCAGTAGCGATGGCTATTATCAAGTTAAGCGTGTTTACAATGGTGAGGAAAAAATCATCAGTAATTGGAATCGATCTTCTGCCATTCATCAGGGAATTAATGCACAGAACACCATCCGTGTTGTGGCAGTCAAAGATCAATTCCGTTTTTTCATCAATGGAGAACAGGTTCAACTATGTATCCCAGATAATCCTTCAGCAGAAAGCACACCGCTTTCTAATGGAGAATGTCGGGGGGGGAGTTGGCAAGATACTCTCATTGATGACCTAATCCCTGATGGACGTATAGGTGTAACGGTGCAAGTAGGGCTAACACAACCCACCGGTGTTGTTGTTGAATTTGATGATTTTGTGGTGTATGGTGCAGAGTAGGGCAATAAATAAACATAGGGATAACCCAACTATTTTAAGGGGCATAATCCCTTGGTAACCACAATTTTAGCAGAAAGGAGAAGCGGCTTTCTCCACCCACTGATGCAGGTGGTTTCCGCCGCATAATGTCGATGAAGATTCATTTGAGTATGCTAGGCTGCCGTTTGAATCAAGCAGAAATTGATAGCATGGCACGCCAGTTTCAACAGCAAGGGCATGAAGTGGTTCATGATCCAACGCAAGCTGAGCAATTTATTGTCAATACGTGCACAGTGACCCACGAGGCGAGTAAAACTAGTCGTAAGCTCATTCGGGAATTACATCGTGCTAACCCACACGCACAAACGACAGTCACCGGTTGTTATGCGCAAGTTGCCCCAGATGATGTTATGAAATTACCGGGGGTGGTGCGTGTGGTGGATAACACCGGTAAAGATAACATTGTTCAGACGATTACCGGCGTTACCGTCAAAGATTTTGACCATGAACCGATTGCACGTGATACCACAATCCCTGGGCGCACTCGTGCTTTTGTTAAAGTGCAAGATGGTTGTGATAACGCTTGTACGTTTTGCATTACAACCGTTGCACGTGGGGCAGGGCGTAGCCGTACAATTGACGAAGTTGTGGCAGAAATCCGCCAATTGCATCAGATGGGCTATCAAGAAACTGTTTTAACAGGCGTGCATCTGGGAAGCTATGGGAGAGATTTAGGGCAAAACCTCAAACAGCTAGTCCAAACAATTTTGCAGCAAACTGAAATACCCCGCCTGCGTCTATCCTCCTTAGAACCCTGGGATTTGACAGAGGACTTTTTTGAACTGTGGCAAAATCCGCGTTTATGCCCACATTTGCACTTACCTTTGCAAAGCGGGTGTGATACCACGCTCAAGCGGATGCGGCGTAATACAACTCAGGATGAATTTACGGCACTTGTTGCCACTGCTCGCGCACACATCCCCAATCTTTTGATTACGACAGATGTTATCGCCGGTTTCCCTGGCGAAACAGATGAGGAATTTGCTATTAGTTGTGCATTTATTGAACAAATGGCGTTCTCAGGTATGCACATTTTTCGATATAGCAAACGTGCCGGAACCCCGGCTGCCAGAATGAAAGGGCAAGTGCCAGAAGCCATCAAAAAGCAGCGTAGCAAGGTCTTGCATCGCATGGCTGCACACATGCAACAGCGCGCTGCTAACCTCTTCAAAGGACAAGCTCTTTCTGTTTTGTGGGAACATGTCACCGGAGCCACCCAAGACGGTTTTATCAATGTTGGGTATACTGATAACTATCTACGAGTATGGGCATTACATCCACGTGTTCTGACCAATCACATTACCCAAGCAACACTTGGTGAATATGATCCAGATAAAAATCAAATACAAGCATATCCAATCATCGAATAGAAGGTAATAACAATGCAAGACCCAAGAGAAAAGCTACAAGCGGCATTAAAAGATGCCATGAAAAACAAAGATACACAACGGCGTGACGTGTTACGCTTGCTTCAGAGTGCCATCAAGCAAGTAGAAATTGATACACGCAAAGAACTTTCTGCTGATGAAGTCATTGATGTCTTACAAAAAGAAGCTAAAAAGCGTCGTGAAAGCATTGCAGATTATGAAAAAGCTGGGCGGGCTGATATGGCTGAGGCAGAACACACAGAATTGGCTGTCATTGAGGAATTCCTGCCACGCCAATTGACACAAGCAGAAATTACCGCCATCGTCCGTGAGGTCATTGCGGAAGTGGGTGCGGAATCACCTCAAGACATCAGCAAAGTCATGGGACCTGTTATGGCGCGGGTTAAGGGCGTGGCTGATGGCAAATTAGTTAATCAGATTGTCCGGCAAGAATTGGCATAACCTCATCATGATTAATGCAACAGCGCGCTTATTGGAACGCTACTTCAATATCAAATATGACAAAGCAGTCATCTATTTGACTCGCTTAGCCGTTACGCTAGCAGCTGTTAGTTTTTTATTGATTGCAACTGCTATTGTTGCGTTTGATGATTTGTTCCCAGGTCAACGCGCTGTTGCTTCTTTACAGGTGGGAGACATTGCACCGACCAATATTTACGCACCAGATACGGTGACATATACCAGTGCTGTTTTAACCCGCCAACGCGAACAAGAGGCGCGGGATAGCGTTCAACCTATTTATGATCCAGCAGACCCAGCTGTTGCCCGTCAACAAACTGAGCTTGCCCGCCGTATTTTGGATTTTATCCTCAACGTTCGGGCAGATATTTATGCTTCACAAGATCAAAAAATTCATGACATTCAACAAATTACTGCGCTTGATCTGGATGAAACAACCACCATTCAAATTTTAGATGTTGATGATGAAACCTGGCAGGATATGGCGGATGAGATTATCTCGCTGTTGGAGCGTGTTCATCAAGATGACATCCGCGCAACAGACCTAAATCGTATTCGTCTGAGGTTGCCTTCTCAGGTTAGTGTCCGTTTTGAAGATGATCGTGAATTGGATGTTATTGTATCCATCGTTGGCGATTTAATCCGTCCGAATTCATCAGAAAATCAAGAGTTAACCGACGCAGCTAAAAATGCCGCTGCTGAGGCTGTATCTGATGCTACTCGTAGTTTTGCTGCTGGGCAGTTAGTTGTTGCAGAAGGTTTTGAAATCGATGAAGCTGACTATGAGGCGTTAGAGGCTTTAGGGTTGTTGCGCCCATCACAAAACCGTGTTCAGAATATTGTTCAGGCATTGCTTGGTAGTGTCATTACTATTGTTGTAACGGGTATGTATATCGCTAGGTTCCGCCCGTCCTTGTTTTATCGTGAACCGCGTTTCTTGATCCTATTGGCAGCACTTTTTTTAATTGTGTTATTTGGTGCTCGTGTCGCTGCTGGTGCCCAATTTTATATTTATCCTACGGCGGCTCTTGCTTTACTTTATGTTGTGATTATTGGACCAGAAATCGCTTTTATTGGCACTTTGGGGCTGGCTTTTTTAGTCGGTTTAATTGCTGATACGCCATTAAATAACCCGCTTGAGTTAACTGCGTTGGTGGGCGTTGGCGGGCTAATTGGCAGCCTCACCTTGCGTAAAGCAGAACGGCTTAACAGCTTCTTCTTTTCCGGCTTGATGGTGGCTTTTGCTAATATGGCTGTTGCCGCTTTGTTCAACCTCAATACTACGGCGGATGTCTCAGAAGTGGCTTTGCTGTTAATTTACGGTTTTTTGAATGGTATTCTCGCCGCGACGGTTGCCCTAGCTGGTATGTATGTTGTCACCTTGATTTTTAATTTGCCCACTGCGCTTAAGTTAATTGAACTAAGCCAGCCTAATCAACCTTTGTTACAACGCCTCCTGCGCGAAGCACCCGGTACATATCAACATTCCTTGCAAGTTGCTAACCTAAGCGAGCAAGCTGCCACGGCAATTGGTGCCAATGCAGAATTGGTGCATGTCGCCGCTCTATATCATGATATTGGTAAAATGCTCAATCCGGCATTTTTTACCGAAAATCAACGTGATATTGGTAATCCACATGATACCCTCAATGACCCCTACCGCAGCGCGGATATTATCATTAGTCATGTCACAGAAGGGGATGAGATGGCGCGGCAATACCGCTTGCCTAATCGTCTTCGAGATTTTATCCGTGAACATCATGGCACTTCGGAAGTCTATGTCTTTTATAAGCAGGCGGTTATCCTTGCAGGTGGAGATGAAAGCCAAGTTGATATTGCGGATTTTCGCTACCCTGGACCCAAACCACAAAGTCGTGAAACAGCTATCCTGATGTTGGCAGATGGTTGTGAGGCTGCTGTACGCTCTCGTCAGCCTAAAAACAAAAATGAGATTATTGAAACCGTCCATTCTGTTATCGACGGCAAACGTAAATCTGGGCAATTAGACGAGTCAAACCTCACCTTGCGTGATCTCAAAATCATTGAAGATATTTTTATCGAAATGTTCCAAGCGATCTATCATCCGCGCATTAACTATACCGAAGCTATTGAGCGTGTGCGTAAGGGGGGGGAGCCAGTTAATCATACATCTGCTTCTGATGAAGTTAACACAGTGTCAACCAAACCAACTATGCCGACAGTTAAAACTAATAAGAATCATACCGGCACGTTTCCTACAATCCCGCCATCGGTTGATGATGATGACGACGACAGCCCATTGGCAGAAGTTCCGCGCTTACGCCGCACCGATGAGACTGCGCAACCAGAAAGTGAGGTGACAGATGGAGATTCTTAATGAACATGGTTTTGCAGTCGATGAGGCGTTGTTACTTCGGGCTGTACAAACCGTCCTTAAGTTACAATCCGCACCAGTTGATAGTATGCTAACCATTGTTATCACTGATAATGAAGAAGTCGCAGCACTTAACCAGCAATTTCGGGGAATTGCTGCTCCCACTGATGTGTTATCATTTCCCGCGGACTTGCCTCCTGTACCGATAGAAGATGAGCCGCCCTATTTGGGAGATTTGGTAATTGCTTATCCTTATGCTTTGGCGCAAGCAGAGCGTGAAAAACATGATCCGCAGCACAGCTTTGCTTTGTTAGTTGTGCATGGTACACTTCATTTACTTGGCTTTGACCACGATACACCACAAAATCGCGCCCGAATGTGGGCTGCACAGGATCAAGCCCTTAAAGCACTTGATATTCCATTATCTATTGTCCCAGCGTTGGAGCAAGATGATGCGCAAGATCATTGAGACGCTCACCAGCACTGCCCGTATTAATCCAGATGATTTTAGCCCGCTGACTAGCCAAAACCGCCTCAAAAGCCTGGGATATGCCATCGCTGGCTGGGTTTATATGTTAAAACGACAAAAAAATACCCGCATACAAGCTGTTGCGTCTATTCTTGTCATGACATTTGCATTTTGGCTACAAATTGATGCTATCCGTTGGGCGATTTTGATTTTAACTATAACCATCGTTTGGATGGCGGAGTTTATCAACGCTGCGGTTGAAGCGGCAATTAATCTCGCTTCGGCTGAATTGCATCCAATGGCAAAAGTTGGGAAGGACGTGGCTGCTGCTGCTGTTTTACTTGGTGCCGTGGCATCAGTCCTTATTGCAGGGCTAATTTTGTTGCCACCGTTAGTTGAGAAACTGGGCTGATATGGATAAAAAAGACCCATCCATAGGAGAATTTGACCGGTCAATCTTTGGCGCAATGCGTGTTGACCCAAAGGCTTATAAGCGTATTTATAATCGCAGTTTTTATGAGCGAACCAAATACGCTATTGCTGGCTTGCTGTTTATGCTCCGGCACGAACGCAGCATTCGTAATGTACTTAAAGTTGGGCTTGTGGTACTTGCCTTAGGGCTTTGGTTGCGGATTGAAGCCACACACGCCGCCATTTTATTTTTTGCCTTTGGTTGGACATGGACTGTTGAGACTCTCAATTCTGCCATTGAAGCTGTTGTTGATATGGTCACCCAAGAGTTCCATCCCATGGCAAAGGTTGCCAAAGATGTCGCTGCCTCTGCAACCTTTATGGCGAGTTTCGTTTCTGTTATTTTGATTCTCTTATTAATTGGTATTCCGTTGCTTGAGAAGTTGAATATTCTATGAGCCGTGCCAGAGAACGACAAAAACGCCGCATAGAACAGCGTAAAGCGCGTGACGCAATGAGTGGGCGCAACAAAAAACGAACACGTTCTCACCTTGCGCCCGCACAAAGTGACCTGCCAGAAATTAATCTAAATTTCTTAAGACCAGTTCTTCTTTTGCTATCTTCTGGTTTATTTATGGCGTTTATGATCATTCTGGTTGGGTTATTTGCTGGCGATGAACCTGTTTTTGTTCCAAATGCCCTTTGGCTAGATTCAAGCTGGACTTACCAATCGCACGATGATGAAGCGGTGCAAGACTTGGTAAATCACCTGCGTGATTATCAAATCACCATCCTGTATGCTAAGGTAAGTGAATTAAATTTTGATGCCACCTGGACAGGACTCCCACAAGGACGTAATCAATTTGATGAAGTCCGGGAAACCGTACGTGCCTTTGCCGCCCAGCTTAAATCTGCCGCACCAGATATTCAACTTTATGGCGTGTTATCCATCCGTGCTGATCTTGATGCAGATGGTTATCGCTTGGATGATCCTGTCATCTTAGAACGCACCGCACAGTTTGCCTCACAAGTTGTTCATAGCTATGGATATGATGGTGTGATGCTTGTTATTGAACCGGTTTGGGATGGCGATACATACTATCTTGATATGATCCGCGCTGTGCGTGAATCGATCGGCGATCAAAAATTATTGGCTGTGGCTGTCCCACCAGATTGGACTCCACTCGTCTCCGACGTGCCCATCACAGACCTCATCGCACCCAATACCGTTTGGAGCCAAGAATATAAACAGCGTGTGATGCTAACGCTTATCGATCAACTTGTTGTGCAAGCATATAATAGCTATCTGACCACTCAGAGTGATTATGCCGCATGGGTGGCATATCAAACTCAGGCTTATGGGCAAGCAGTGATTGATCTGCAACAAATTTCCCTTCAAATTCTCATCGGTGTTCCCGCTTATGAGTCTATCCCACCAGCCCATGATGCCAATATCGAAACCATTACCGCCGCGTTGATTGGCATTAAGCAGGGCGAATCCAATTTAACTGCTCCTGTCATTAACGGCATTGCTATCTACGCTGAATGGGGGATGACTGAAACACAATGGCAATCTTTTAAATCTGGTTGGCTGGAAAAATAAATGCCCGCTTATATTCGTATTCTGACCCCACAAGGTTTACAACCAGTTGATTACACTGCTGATTCATTGGCTGATGCCGCCACTTATGAGCCGGATGGTGTCTATACCGTCACCAATACCTATAACCGCTATCAGGTTTTGAAATTTGAGGCGCATTTAGATCGTCTGCAAGATTCTGCTAGGCGGGCGAAAATTGACCTCACGCTTAATCGTCCTGCGCTCAAAGCCGCTTTGCGTCAAATGATTACAGATGCGGATATGGGGGATGTGCGTTTTCGTATAACTGTGCCGCGTCATCAACCTGAGTACATCATCATCACGCTAGAGCCATTCCAACCCGTGCCGCCACAAATTCAAGAAACGGGTGTTGCAGTTATCACTATTCCTAATAGCGCACGTCATAACCCCAATACCAAATCAACTGATTGGATGCAGACCCGCCGTAAAATCACATTGCCAGGTGCAGCTTATGAGGCTATTTTGTTAAATGCAGATGGCTATATACTAGAGGGCTTAAGCAGTAATTTCTACGCCATTATCCATAACGAACTCCGTACAGCGGGGGAGGGCGTGCTTCCTGGCATTGCCCAACAGATCGTGTTTGAAATCGCGCCGAATATCCTCCCTATCCGCAAGGATGCTCCTCACATCAGGGAACTTCCAGATATTCAAGAAGCCTTTATTACGAGCAGCAGCCGTGGTATCGTCCCCATCCACACCATAGATAATCATTCTCTTGGCAAACCAGGGGAAAAAACCCGCGCTCTCATCGCCGCCTATAACACCTGGGTAAAGTCTCATTTAGAAACCCTCTAAACGCGACCTGCCCCATCAATAGAATTTTTCTGCAGGATAATTGCCCAAACCCAGCCCCATTGATGGGGTGATCAACGTTAGCGTGTGGGATTTCCCCCAACCAAGGCATCAACTGCAAAAGTGCTAATCTAGGTCCTTGAATATATAAATCCCGTCACGGATTTCGTATCGCACGCCGGCTTGTTCATTCACCATCAAGTTCCCCACACGCACTAAGGGCGCACCGGTTTTTGGGCAGGCGAAAATATCATCCAGCGCAGTTTGATCTGTTCCGCTGTTGTCCGTTTGGTTCAATGTGAAGATGCTTGGCGAATAGAGCAAGCCTGTTTTCTGCAATACGCTATCCAGAGCCACCAATACACTAGTCGGCAACGTCTTTTTAAGCAAGCCCAGTCGTAAATATGAGACAGGGACGCGCTTTTGAGTGTGAAAACCGTTTTGATTTAATGCCTGTTCAATATATTGCGGGTGAAAGTCAAAATTCAGCTTGACGAACTCTACAGGATCAAGCGTATAAGGGTTCCAGTCCTGTTGTCTCAGCGCGTATCGCAACATGGCTTTTAGGTTGCGCTTATTAGCGTATTCCAAAATAAACATGGCACGGGGGGCAAGAGTACGGCGAATACCTTGTAACACCAAGGGCACATTCGCAAAATGATGAATCACGCGGATCATTGTCGCTGCATCAAACACGCCCACCTGGAACGGTAAGTTATACGCATCCGCTGCAACATATACAAACCCAGCATCGCCATAATGCTCACGTGCATATTGCAACTGAGAGAAAGAGTAATCCAGCACAACCACCTGCTGAAACCCCTTGAACTCATTTGTCAGCCGCCCGAACCCCGCGCCGATCTCCAGGACGCGCTTGCCTTTTGGGGGTAACCAACGACGTAACACAGAACGCTCGACTTGATCTTCATAATCGCGTCCATGTCCTTCCCAAAAGTCCGTGCGATAGTTTGATCCCTCGTAGTCGCAAATTTGCGGTATATCACTCATAGGTTAACCTTCGTTTTCGTCCTCAGGTGTAATAATCCCTTCATCATAGCTGGGGGGCGGGGTCGGTTCAACCCCAGGAACACTTTGAGCTTGCCCGTCAAACGGGGATGTTCCACTATCTACGCGGGGAATAAGTTGAATCAGACTACCAATTTCACCGCTGTAAAACTGAGGCGGAATACCTTGTGCATTCAGGTTGTTGATCGCTGCTGTGTTAATCTCAAATGGTCCGCCGGCGTTGTAAACATCTGGGCGGATTTGCTCGTCTAAGAAGGGCATCCCACCAATTGGCACAATGCCAGTTCTGAGTGGGACGTTTTCCGGCGGTACGGGTTCATTGATGAGTTCATAACCATACCCCGCTGTGATCGAATAACCGGGCCACGGCTTGATGCTGTAATCATTTGGTTCAAGCAGATTGATCCGTTCCCCACGTAAGACATCCCCAATTAAATCGCCTGCTTCACTAAAGTTATTCGGTAAATTGTTGAGTGCAATGGCTAATGGCTCAAGTTGTAAGCGTAAGTTTTGCGCAACATCATGCAATTGCGTGCCTTGAATAGGGATAACAGCACGAACATCTAGCTCGACAGGTAACGGTTGATCCACATTGACCAGTAAATCTAGCGCAACGGGTAACTCTAACCCTGCTGGGAGTTCAAGGTTAACAGCAGCGTTAACGTTATAGGCATTAATACCCGGTAAATCAATCAAGGCGTTAACTTGTAACGGCACAGGTTGCGTTAGTCGTACAATGGTTTCGGTTTGGAGCGGGATATCTAACACAACTTGGATTTCATCTCGCACGGGGATCGTCCAGTCGATTGTTGCCTGATCCAACCCGACAAAGCTGCTGTGTAAACCCTCTACCAATGGCTCCGCTACCTGGTTTTTGATTTCAAAGATAAACAACAATAAGGCGATTAACACAACAACCAAAATGATATTGACGATGAACGAGAAAATCACCATGAATCGCCAGAATAGTGTCCCTAAAGCCCGTAGTAAGCGCATAGATTGCCCCTAACAGATACAAACGGAATCATATCCAAACTATACATCCTGCCAGACATCCCGGCAATAGTTTCAATCTTAATTGTTATATAGATTGAGATAAAAAAGGCGCACATTGTCGTGCGCCTGTGGGGAATTTATAGCCCAGCATCTCGGCGGAGTGCCTCTGCTTTATCAGTACGTTCCCAGGGGACATCCACGTCTTCCCGCCCAAAGTGCCCATAAGCTGCTACTTGCTTATAGATCGGGCGGCGCAGGTCAAGGTCACGGATAATTGCAGCAGGGCGCATATCAAAATGCTTTTTGATGAGTTCAACAATTTTGTCATCACTAATTTTACCGGTGCCGAATGTCTCAACAGCCAATGATGTTGGGTGTGCTACGCCGATAGCATAGGACAATTGAAGCTCAAACCGTTCGGCAATCCCTGCTGCCACGATATTCTTAGCGATATAACGCGCCATGTATGCTGCACTGCGATCAACCTTTGTTGCGTCCTTACCACTGAACGCGCCACCCCCATGCCGTGCAACACCGCCATAAGT
>RFHA01000121.1 GCA_003696565.1 Chloroflexota bacterium | reverse complement strand
TTTAACACAGCTGTTTCATCGTTGATGACATTACGGAATGACCTAAAAATGTTTATCAAAGACGGCAAGTTAGGTGTTGATGCTTGGCGTAATGCGATGAATGTCATGCTGCGGCTGATGGCACCCATTACACCACACATTGCAGAAGAGCTATGGGCACATTTAGGTTGGGATTACAGTGTTCATACACAGGAATGGCCCCAATTTGATCCAGAAAAAGCAAAAGAAAACAGTGTTTCGCTGGTCATTATGATTAATGGCAAACCACGTGGTGAGATCATGGTTCAGCCAGATATTGATGAAGAAGCGGCGATAAAACTAGCACTAGCGAGCCAAGAAGCACAACGATATATCAATGGCAAACAACCCAAGAAGGTGATTTTTATCCCTGCACGCAAAGGGCAAGAGCCAAAAGTCAACATCGTTTTATAGATTACGTTGGGGTACGAGGGATCACCTTGTGCCCCGAACTTTATTTACAGGATACGCCATATGCGTCTACAAGACTTAAATTGGATGGATGTTGAAAATTACCTCAAGCAAGATAACCGGATTATCCTTATCACTGGATCAACCGAGCAACACGCTTACCTCAGCTTGATGACTGACGTGCTGATTCCGCAACATATTGCTGATGCAGCAGCGAGACGAGCCAATGTACTGGTTGCACCACCGTTAAACTTCGGCATCAGTTTTATCTTTCGAGATTTCCCCGGCACAATCAGCATTAGCCGAGAGGCGTTTGATCTTGTATTATTCGATATGGTAGAAAGCTTAGCGCATCAAGGCTTCCGGCGGTTTTATATATGCAACGGACATGGGGGGAATGCCCTGCCAGAACGTGTAAAGACCTTTAGAAAATCTGACGGTGTGCAAGTTTTTTGGTATGATTGGTGGCGTAGTCCAGCAGCAAAAGCCTATGCACAATCGCATGGATTGCAAATCCTACATGCCAATTGGGGAGAAAACTTCCCCTTCAACCGAGTCGCTGATTCCCCCACTGGGGAAAAAACGCCTGTCAACATGGGAGATATTCAAACACCAAAGGCTGCACGCCAGGCGTTAGGAGATGGCAGTTTTGGGGGAATGTACCAAGTCAATCAAGCGGTGATGCAAGGCTTGTTTGAAACAGTTGTGGACGAATTTACAGAATTAGTTGAAAGGAGTTAGTGTTATGCAACTTGGATTACTGGACATCACAGTCGAATATTGTGCCACTTGAAAATACACCAGTAGAGCCGTCAGGTTGACGGACGAAGTGTTAAGCGAACGTGAGATTGAAGTTTATGTTCGTTCCTGGAATTTAGTCCCCGCTTCCGGTGGTAAATTTGAAGTCACCTTAAACGGTGAACTTATCTTCTCCAAAAAACAACTCAACAGACATGCCGAAGAAGGCGAAATTAAAGCCATCATCAAGCAGAAATTGGATGAACTGCTTAAGGCTTCTTCCGATTAAATGCTATCCATGCTATAG
Organism: Chloroflexota bacterium; assembly: GCA_003696565.1. GTDB lineage: Bacteria > Chloroflexota > Anaerolineae > Aggregatilineales > Phototrophicaceae > DAOTWY01. Next base: position 23,848 of record RFHA01000121.1, on the reverse strand, counting down.
TGTGCAAAACACAAGCGTGGAGATCAGCAGTTGTGAAACACTTATTTGTTGGAATCTGTTTTCTGGTATTGGCGGCGTGTTCTTCTACAACGGAAGAAACACCCGCCCCATCTATTTCACCGAATTCTCCAACAACAGCCCCACCTACCCAAACAATAGGTGATGCCGTTGTCACACCGGAAGCATTTGCCGTCACCGTTGATGAAAGTGGTTTATTAGGGTTTAGCAATATACCAGCGGGGCGGGTAGAACTGATTTATAGCGGAGTGGAAGATGCTCATTTTCGTTCTGGAAATGCTATTCCCAATGTCGAGCTGACTTATTTTGAAGCAGAAGGCAACCCACAAATCCCAGAGCGTTATACCCCAGCCCACTATATCCTTAAAATCAACACAGGAGATACGTTAACGCGCATCCGCCAAACAACTATCGCCTTTCGCGCAGATCTAGAAAACGGTACATATCCCATTACGGGGGTTGTTTCTGCTGGGTTTGGTGAAACAGATGCCGCTTTAGGATATGTTCAGGGGCAAGGCACTGATATTTTTGATCTCAATCCACAAGGGTTTTTACAAATCAATCGACATGATAACACATTTAGTGGGAGTTTTATCATGACGGTGAGCAACCGTCAGTTACAGACGCTCACCGTCCAAGCAGCTTTTGGTGAAATAAATACAGTTAACACAGGAGAATAAACAATGCGTCGTATCCTACTGCTCATCTGGTTGATGTTGAGCGTCAATGTCATTATGGCACAAGAGACTGTACCTGTACCTGTCGTCATTGATTCCGCACAAATTTTGGCACAAAACAATACATCTATTACCCTATCCGTAAGTGGTAGTTTAGGGACAGGATGTCAGATTGACGCAGTAGTAGATCATCACATTGAAAATGACGCGCTCATCATCAGGATTTATCAACCCGTGCCAGTTGATGTGTTTTGCCCGATGGTGTTAATTCCGTATCAGGATACTCTTACATTTGATTTAAGTGAGCCGGTAACACAGATCGTCGTGAACGATATCCCATTGTTAGATACCCCAATGAGCGCGCAGAGTGCCCCCATAGAAACAGACAAAGTTATGCACCTTATCAGCAACGCAGCATTACATCGAGTTTCTGATGGGTGGTTATTGGATATCGTTGGGTTTGTGACCGATGGATGTACAGAATATGATACCGTTATCGAGCAAACGCTAGAAGAAAATCGTTTGTTAGTTGAGATATATCGCGCGATTCCCAAAACTGTCCAATGCCCAGATGTTTTGATTGATTATGAGGACGAAATTTTAATTGAATATGACCTCACGGAGACAGTTATTGATAATCAGATCGGACAATTGTGGTTTCCTGATCCAACATTTGTGATTGAAGTTAACGATTATATCGGCACGCTTTCCCCTGTGAGTACAGTTGATCATCTGGTATTGCTCCAGACTGAGCGCGAGTTGATGACAATTGACACAATAACCGCCAGCGGCGATGTGGTCATTACAGGAGAGTTTGATCAAACATGCAATCAACCGGTTTTCACACGGTGGACATTAAACGACAATGAATTTCAAGTGTGGGTCTATCGGGTCATGGCACGGCTAATTAACACATGCCAGCCTAACCCTGAACAACACGAAGTCGTTATCCCGATGGGATTAGATGAAGGTGTATATACCTATACAATCAATGAGACATTTACAGGAACGCTAGAGGTCAGTCATATGGAACGTGTTTTGCATGTGGTGGAAGATGTTCAAATCAGCGTTTCAGAATCCACCCCGGCACAAGTCAGTATAACCATCCGAGGGTATTTATCCGATGGTTGCCAGGCAGCGACCAAAACAGCTATCGAGGAAACATCAAACGGTTTTGTCGTCATGCTCTATCGTGAATTACCGCCAGGGGTCATGTGCCCGGCACAGATTGTCCCATTTGAGGAGACGCTTTCACTTGGTCCGGTGCAAGCCGGTGATTACACATTACAAATCAACAACTACGAAATAACTTTTACCGTTGAATAAGTGGAACAAAATGCAGGCACACAACGTCTTACCAATATCGACAAGATAACGATATAGAGCAAGGAATATTCTAATGAGACATTTGAGATGGACAGCGTTTTTCATGATTATCTTATTAGCGGGGGTGTTTGGCATACAAGCACAAGAAGATACTGACGATGATTCAGACGTTGCTGTAACCGTTTACAATCAAGGAACGGCTTTGATTCGTGATCGGCGGAGTTTTGATTTATCCGAAGGCGTAAATCAAGTTGATTTTACCGATGTAGCTTCTTCAATTGATGCCACATCCGTGAGTTTTGTTTCACTTTCTGATCCAGATGGTACGTTTGTTTTAGAGCAAAATTATGTGTATGACTTGGTGGGAACAAGTGCGTTGTTAGAGCGATATATTGACCAAGTCATTACGGTGACAACGAGTGATGGGTCAACATTCAGTGGCGTACTTTTAAGCGGACGAGGGGATATTATCCTACAAGACGAGGGTGGACAAGTCACTGTAGTCGGCGGCGATGACGTGCGTAATATTAGCTTCCCCGCTCTGCCAGATGGGTTAATCACCCGTCCAACTTTACGCTGGTTGGTGTTTAGTGGCATCAGCGGCAGGCAAGACGTGGAGCTAACCTATCTCACTGGCGGAATTAGTTGGACAGCGGATTATAATATCCTGCTCAATACTGATAACACTAGCCTAGACCTAAATGGTTGGATAACTTTAACGAACACCAGTGGCACATCATATGATGATGCCCAGTTAAAACTGGTTGCTGGTGATGTCAACCGGATCGCACCAGAAGATTTTTACTACATCGAAGAGCAAGAAATGATGGCGATGGATCGGGCTGCTGCTGCACCGGCTGGTGTGGAACAACGCGAGTTTTTTGAATATCAACTGTACGAAATTGGTCGCCCGGTAACGATTGGCAATAATGAAACCAAGCAAGTTGAGTTTGTAACCGGCGCAGGAATCACCGCTAATACTTATTATGTATATGATGCAAGTGACTATTTTTATGGTTACTACAGCCCCATTACAGACCCCGGTTATGGTTTAACAGGCATTACCGATGTCCAGAACTATTTAGAATTTTCTACAGGTGAAGAAAGCGGATTAGGGGCAGATTTACCTGCTGGGCGTGTCCGTGTATATCAGGAAGATGTGGACGGAGCAGCCCTATTAATTGGTGAAAACCGGATTGAACACACACCGGAAGGTGAGGAAATCAACATCTATTTGGGTAATGCGTTTGATCTGGTTGGGGAACGTATTCAAACAGATTTTAATCTGGTTGCCAATAATGTACTACAAGAAACCTATGAAATCCATTTACGGAATCGTAAAGACGATGATACCGTGGAAATTCGTGTACCAGAGCGTTTATTCCGCTGGAGTAATTGGGAAATTCTGAGCACATCACACGATTATACACAGCTTGATTCAGCCACAATTGAATTTCGTGTTGATGTCCCACCGGGTGAAGAGGTAGTTATCACTTATACCGTTCAATATAGCTGGCCCCGTTAGTTAACAGGCACAACAAAGAAAAAACGTCCGCCAGGGGTGTGTTTGGTAGCAGGCTCTGCCCAAATACACCCCTGATGTAATTGGATCAGTGTGTGAGCAATCGCCAAGCCAAGCCCAGCCCCTTCCACCTGATCTCGACGTGCGGCATTGGTGCGATAAAATGGCAAGAAAATTTTCTCCACGTCATCCGGAGTTAACCCTTCTCCTTGGTCAACCACGCGGACAACAAGACACGGTGGTCTTAAGGCAAGCGGCATAGATGCCGGTAATTGAGTGGTATTTTGGGCATAAGTAACATCCACAAAGATATGCTTTTGAGGTGGGGAATATTTAATCGCGTTAGTCAGCAGATTTGATAAAACTTGTCCGATTCGGTCAGCATCAAGCATCATCAATGGCAAATTCTCTGGCATGGTCAGCTTGATTTGTTGCTGCTTCTCTTTCAACTGGGGATTTAAGCGAGAGATGGTATCTTTAATAAGGCGTGTTACATCAGTTGGTGTTATATAAAGTGACACTTCCCCAACGTTGGCACGGCTTAAATCAATAATATCAGTAAAAACTTTATTGAGGTGTAACGCACTTTTATGAATAATTTCAGTATATTCGCGCGCTAATGGTGGCAATTCATCCCCGTCATGCGCTTCTAAAATAAACTCTGCAAATCCTCGTATAGATGTCAGCGGTGTGCGCAACTCATGAGATATGCGAGAGAGCAATTCCGAGCGCAATCGCTCCGCAGTACGCTCTGGCGTAATGTTATGAAACGTATAAATCCGCCCGATGATAACGCCATCTTTATAGACCGGCGCGGTATACCACTGAATTTCAACGGACTGCCCGGCGGTATTCGTCAGGCGGATTTCTCCACTGGCGATACTATTGGGTTGAACTGCCTGCCAAATTTCGATTAAGTCACGTTGTTGACTGGGCGGGATTCGGGTATAAGTTAATAATTCCCAAAAAGAAATGCCATGAAGCGCACGTGGTTCCACATCAAACAAATCAAAAAAACGTGAGTTAACAGTCAAGACGCTGCATGTTGGGTCTGGCAAGACCATAACAACACCGTCTGTCACCGCATCTAACAAAGCAGCACGCCCCTGTTGAACAAAATCTGCTTGTTGCTTAAGGGCAGCAGCTAAGGTGCTGATGGTCAAAAATTCACTGACAATCTGATATGTGCGAATTTCGTGCGCAGAAAACTCATGATGTTGGTCTGTGGTAATAACAATCACACCAAGATTACGCGCCTCTGACCGTAACAGTAATACAGCAAATGCCTGAACATCATGATTGACCGCCAACCTAAAGGGTTCAATAGCGGTTAAGTGCTGACTATCATAGCGCACTAGCATATGGGTTTCATTAAGTTCATTAAACAACATCGGATAATCTGCCAATGAAATGCGCTGCCCTACCCCTAACCCACTACCTTGATAACGTGACCAAGACGCTGCTATTTCTAAATATTCATGCTCCTGATCCACTGGACCAAAAAATCCAATGAGGCAACTTGCAATGTGTGTGTCAAACAGGTAATCCCGCAAGACGTTAACAATATTTTGTGGTGAGGGATTAGAAGCAATTGCCTGCGCAGTATTAGCGATAGCCTCAGTTGTAATCAGCCGCTCAGCAAGGTAGCGATTTTCTAAAATGGCATGAATCAGTTCAACCGGGTCTTGCAGCATATCAATGTGTTGTGATGTCAACGCACCCGGTTGCTCACTGAATAAGGCTAATAAGCAGACGGTGCGGTCAAACACGCCAACAGGATACAATAACGCGCTGCTGCACCATCCATTGCCTGATAAAATCAACGGAAACTGTTCTAACGCATCTAAATGATCGTGCAGCCAATTTGATAATTCAACAGGAAGTTCCGGTTGAGTTGTCGCATAAAGGTCTAGCTGATCAACATCATGGCTATACCCATAAACACAAACAAAATCAACCGGAGCTTGTTGAAGAATAACCCGAAGAATAAATTGTAAACGGTTATCCAGGCTGACCCGCACTATTTATCCTCATCTGATTCCACCGGGCGAATAGTAAACATATAGCCTACGCCTCGTTCAGTGCGAATGTAGTGAGGATGATGAGAGTCTGATTCAAGTTTACGGCGTAAACGATGCATATGAACACGCAGTGTATCTTCCCCGACCTCTTCAGAGGGCCAAACTCGCGCAATCAGCATCCGGTTTTCTACAACACGCCCAGCATTCCGTAAAAGAACATGCAGCAAAATCGACTCAGTAGGAGTTAATCCTATGGGTTTATTGTTAACGATAATCCGATTATGGGCGAAATCAACTTGTAGATTTTCATCCACTTGAACAACGGGTTCACTGGCATAATCTAGGCTAGGCATCCGTGCTAAAACCACTTGAATACGTGCCTCAAGTTCACGTAATTCAAATGGCTTGACGATAAAATCTTCAGCATATTTCCTAAGCCCTTGCACAATTGTATCTGTGTCGCTAGTGGATGTCACAAAGATGATTGGGACATCCGCCATCGATTTAATTTTGCTACTGACTTCAAAGCCGTGCATGGTAGGTAAGGCAAGGTCAACCAAAGCGATATGAGGCAGCCCATGCTCTTTAATGTGTTGTAGTGCGTCTGGTCCGTCTGTCACAGGTGTCACTTCATAACCATATTTTGTGAGATAGTCCGTTACCAATTTGCTGATGCTGGAATCATCTTCAATCAGGAGTACCTTAGATTTTTTCATTGGAATTATGCGGCAAAACCACCTGCTTATACTCTTTAAAAAATAATTGGATGATCCCCTCTCATGAATGGGGTTCCTAATCGCTCAAATTCAACCCCATTTATGGGGCAATCAGACCTAGCGTGCAGAGTGTATTCTTACGCTATAGATATGCGATTAATTTCTTAAAGTGCATTAGCGGATGGTAGGAGCCACTTCTCCTTTCTTTTTGTTTCATCAAATTTACAGGTGCCCAGTAAATGAGGGCTTCAAGTTCTGCCCGGCATCTTTATTATGTATGTTGATGCCACGATCATTTAGCTTAATATAACGAAATGTATAGTATTTTTAGAAATATACCCCATCCATATTGTGAAGTCAAAGCGAATCACGCAATTTTTACGTCTTTGTGGTACAGTTACAAGTGTAATTTGTCAGCAATCGTTAGTAGGATTAATGGCATCCGTTACTCAGATTATCCGACGTAGGCGGCGTAAACGTCAATACAGACAAGAAACAGCCCAACAACGTGAAACCTGGGGCTGGTTAATTGGTGGTGGCGTGTTCATCATCTTATTCGGTCCCATTTTGGCAGCATTTGGATGGATCACTCTGGTTTATACAACCGCTTATGCACAACTTCCTGATCCACGTCAAACAATTTACCTAGACCCATTAATTGGTGCTACACGTATTTACGACTCAAGCGGTGGGACGCTTTTAGTATCCGTATCTGACCCGCTAGGGGATCAACGCGAGTGGATTCCTTTAGAAGAGCTACCTGAGTATTTAATTGACGCGACAATTTTATGGGAAGACCCCGATTTTTTTGAGACAGTTGGGTTTGATTTAATCACAATGGCTGAGCGATTAATGCGCCATACCATTCAAAGTGGTTCCGTGCCAGCTGATTCATCCATAACAGGGCGATTGGTGAGGAATGTCATTTTACCAGAAGATCGCACAATGGAGATTGCCTTTGTAGCGGCAATTCAAGCAGAATATACCCCGGAAGAAATCATTGAATGGCATTTAAACACAAACTATTACGGTAACGAAATTTATGGCATTGAAGCAGCTGCCCAGATTTATCTTGGCAAGTCTGCACGTGATCTCACCTTAGATGAAGCAGCTCTTTTGGCGGCGATCCCTACTGCGCCTCGTTTTAACCCATTAGATGACGAAACCGCTGCCCGAGGAAGGCAAGGCGACCTTTTGAGGCGCATGCTTTCTGAGGGATTAATCACCCGTTCACAGTTTGAAACAAGCATCGATACACAGACGCGCATTCAAATCAACAGTGGGCAAATACCTCTTATCGCACCAGAATTTGCCATTTTTGCCCGGCGACAAGCCGAAGATATTTTAGACTCGTTAGGGTTAGATGGCGCACAATTGGTGTCTCGCGGGGGGTTGCGCATTATCACAACATTAGATTTAGACCTTTATTATCAGGCAGAATGTGCTTTGCAAGCGCATTTGGCACAACTACGCGGGGACGTAATCACTCAATCCTTTACACGAGATAATCAACCCTGTTTTGCTGCTGATTTTTTACCTGATGAGCCAATAGAAATAGGCGACACCCCACCCGACAGCGGAATTATTGTCGTTATCCGCCCAGAAACCGGGGAAATTATGGCGATGATAGGGAATGCCACAGAGGCAAATCGACAACCAGGTGTTGTATTGCATCCATTTGCTTATCTCACGGGTTTTCTTAGCACAGACTACACCCCTGCAACCATGCTATTGGATATTCCGCGCCCGTTCCCAGGGGCACAAGAAGGCTTGCTTTATATCCCAAACAATGTAGATGGGCAATTCCGTGGACCACTCAGTTTACGAGAAGCGATGAACGCTGGATTACAGCCCCCTGTCACGCAGGTTGTCAACACATTAGGTATAAATGAAGTGCTTGATATTGCGCATCGTGTGGGGATCAACAGCTTACGTGGTAGTAACTATGACTTATCACTATTAGAAGGTAGTGGAGAGGTATCTGCGCTAGATATCGCCTACGCATATTCAAGTTTTGCGTTGATGGGGCAAATTAATGGGCTAAGAGTTGAGCCGATTGCAGAAGGCTTCCGCGACCATGATCCGGTTGCAATCCGGCGAATTGAGGATGCAAACGGCAACGTACTATGGGAATATGACAATGCACAGGTAACATTAAATCGTGTACCTGTGATGGAACCTCCATTAGCTTATCTGGTCAACCATATCTTATCAGATCGCACCACAAGGCAAAAAACACTTGGTCAGGGAAATGTCTTAGAACGGAATTACCCAACAGCCGTCATCAGTGGGCAAACACTAAATCATGTAGACAACTGGACGGTTGGTTATACACCATATATCGTCACAGTGGTTAATTTACATCGTCAAGATGGCAGAGGAACATCACTAACCGCTTTTGGCACAGATGGAGCAGCCTATGTGTGGCGGAGTATTATGGATTATCTTCAAGCGCGTGATAATTTACCAACTGATGAGTGGGCGCGTCCAGCAAGCATTGCAGAAACCGTTGTATGTGAAATCTCTGGGATGGCAGCCAATGGCAATTGTGAAACCCGCCGTGAGATTTTCCTGGGAGAATGGCAGTTCCCACCGGTTGACACTTATTGGCAACTTGTAGAAATCAACAGTCAAAATGGACGTTTAGCAACTCTCAGCACGCCTGCCGCCCTAAGAACAACAGTTGCTTATTTTATCCCACCAGAGGAAGCGATGGACTGGTGGCGAGCAAACAATTTACCATTGCCGCCCACCCAAACCGATAATACGCTACCTAATTTGTTATCCTCTACAGTTATTTTGCAGCCAGCAGATTATGACATTGTGGGGGGCGTGGTGGATATTCGTGGTAGCATGGAAAGCGAGAATTTAGACTACTATCAAGTGCTATATGGGGAAGGAATTAACCCAACCAGTTGGATCACCTTAAGCGAAGGGCAAGAAGCACCCGCACCAGGAACAAGCCTAGCACTATGGGACACTGCGGGGTTAGATGGCACATATGTGATCCAATTACGAGTTGTCCGTGATGATGGCACGCCAGAAACAGGTGTTGTCCAAATTACAGTAGATAATATCCCCCCGGCAATTATCTTAAACGGTAGTGGGACCTATCGATTTGGTGTTGACGATGTCATTCCACTCGTGGCAGAGGTAACAGACAACATCCGCATAGACCGTGTGGATTTTTATCATAATGGGCAATTTATAAGCAGCGATGACACGTTCCCTTATGAATATAATCACCCTATCAACCGTACTGGTATTGAACAGTTTACAGCTGTTGTCTATGACGCAGTTGGAAACACCTCCGAATCGACAATTGAAGTAGAGGTCACACGATAAATGCAATCACAATCTGTAGAAGATTTTTTGAAAGCAATTTATGTGCTGCAACAAAAAATGGATCGGGTTAGCACAAATGCCTTAGCAGAAGCGCGCAATATCTCTGCGCCGTCGGTGACGGATATGGCAAGGCGCATGGTAGATGCCGGATTAATTGATTATCAACGCTATTATGGGATGCGCCTAACACCTGAAGGTGAAAAAATTGCTTTGAAATTGATCCGGCGGCATCGTTTAATTGAGCTGTACCTTGTAGAAGAACTTGGCTATGCACTGCATGAAGTTCATGATGAAGCGGAAAATTTAGAACACGCTGTTTCTGACCGGTTTGTGGAAGCCATTGCAGAAAAACTTGGCAACCCTCAAATCGATCCGCATGGTGATCCGATTCCAAGTAAAGATGGGGAATTTTTACAACGTCATCTCATCCCATTGACTGATTTGGCAGAGGGGAAATCTGCACGGGTGGGGCGTTTTGTTGCAGAAAACGACACACTACTCCAACATATCTTAGAGCGTGGCTTCAGCTTAGATATGACTGTGAAGATGATTCATCTGGAACCATTTGATGGTCCAATCACACTAGAAATTAATGGCGAGACGATTATCATCGGGCGTACTGTTGCAGTTAGTATTTTGGTTGATCCGATCAAATCACCCAACAAGCGTTAATCATACAAATAATCTCATCAAAGGTTTTGATGAAGCGATTCGCAGTCATTTTCAGTCTATACACGTTATTCGGCGTTATCACACTTTGGGCGTTGATCTCTCAAATAACAACGGTTGTACCGGGTGGTCCTGGCACAGATTATCAACATTTCATCTGGAATTATTGGTGGTTAGAACACGCACTAAAAGCCGGTATCTCCCCTTGGTTTACGGATTATGTTTTATATCCCAACGTCCATAACCTGAGCATCCACACCACGACACCGATTTGGTTTCCTTTATGGCTAATTATTGAACCATTTATCGGACGGGTGGCATGGATTAACCTCATTGTATTGATGTGTTTCCCCCTCAATGCGACAGCAATGTTTTATTGGCTAAGGGGCTATTGTCGTGATGTAGTAGCATTCATCGGTGGCACGATCTTTGCATTTCATCCATATATCGTTTGGTCAGCAGCAGATACTCATATTAATGTGATCGCATTATGGTGGCTCCCCTTAACAGCTATTCTGTGGCGCAGCATCACGCAAGTCCCGCGTTGGTGGAAGTCTATTATGATGGGGTTGGTATTGTGGGCATGTATTTTAACCGATTTTCAATATGCGTTGTTTTTACCATTCACACTAGGCATTTATGGAATATGGTCAGTGTTTGAATCCAGGCAGCGATTGCGGTTGCTTATTCATGGTGCAGTAGCGGTTGTCATCCTGGGGGGGGTGATGTTGGTGATCTACCCATTGCCACAATTAGCCTCATTGGAAACAAGCAATCCGTATGTTTTTCCACCAGCCAGCCTAGATTCAATCCGTGATTGGGCATTCCCACTAGAAGCACTGGTAGGGTTATCCGATGCCCCCAAGCGTACATTAGGGGTTATCCTGCCAATTCTGCTTTGGGGCAGCGTGTTGCTTTATACTTGGCAGCGGAAAATTGATCAGCGGTTGGTGTGGTTCATTGCCGCAATTCCCGCAATATGGTTAATGTTGGGCGCACAGAATGACCGTATGCCCTATTGGTATCTTCATGAAGCCTTAAACGGACAATATCGCACACCGGAGCGTTTCATCATCCCGGCAATTTTCTGCATGATAACATTCGCAGCCAGTGTCTATAAGTTAAGGCAATGGTGGATAGCCGGGCTAATAAGTTTGGTGGTGTTGATCGATTTTGGGACATTAAAGCCGTTTCCAGTCCAACATATCCGTGATTATCCGATTTATCATACTATCGGTGCGGAGGATGCCGATTATGTCATTATGGATTTGCCGGTTGGTGTGCATTACGGTTGGACAGGAATGGGAGACGGGCGTTACAGCCAGTTTTATGCACCAGTTCATCAAAAGCGTGTGATTAACGGCTTCTTGGCACGGATGCGCTTCCCAGATTATGCCTATTATACAGATTCGGAGCTGTTCACCTGGTTAGCATACCCGGCAAATGACGAACGCCAGACCGACATTGTTGATGAATTTAACCGCATTGTGAACGATTATCCAATTGGTTATGTATTTGCACATCGTTATTGGATGAGTACAGATCAACAAAATCTACTCATCGGTTGGATGAACATGCGGGATGGCTTCTGTCCGCCACAAATGGCAGATGACACCGAGTTAATTTGGTGGCGGCATGAAAGACTAGAATGTCCCCCTGCCTCATCAGTAGAAACAATTGACATAGGTCACCCGACAGATTGGCTATTTATTGGTACGGGGTGGTCATGGCAAGAAGATATTGGCGGGGTTTCTGCAAGATGGGCAGGTGAGACCGCCGCTTTACGTGTGGATTTATCACCAGATCATCAGTATGAAGTGACACTTTCAGCACTAGCGTTTGATCACCCACGCGCGTTGACAATTGGTAATCAAACAATTATCGTTGAATCACAAGGATGGCAAAATTATACTGTGACCATTCCAGGTGTTAAGTGGTTGATCTTACAACATGAAAGCGCGGATTCACCGGTTGAGCTAGGGCTTTCCGGTGATACCCGCGCATTATCCATTGCTTATGATTACATTATTCTGAGGCAAGTGGGAGACTAAAACCAAAGGTACTCCCCTTGCCATACTTACTCTGGAAGATGATATTCCCACCGTAGCGTTCGATGATACTTTTGATGAGATATAATCCTAATCCTGTTCCTTCAACATCTTTTGTTTCATCTGTTTTTGCACGATAAAACGGTTGGAAAAGCTGGAATTGCATGTTTTCTGGTATACCAAAACCGTTATCAATGACACGAAATTCAGCAAATTCACCATTTTTCTCTAACTTAATTGTAATATCCCCTCGTTCTTGTGTATATTTAACCGCATTACTTAACAGGTTTGCCATGGCTTCATGCAGTTGGGTAGGATCACCTAAAACCATAAGAGGAGTATCTACCGTCTCTAAGTGCAGCTTTTGTGATTTTAATAGGGCTTGTCCTTCAAAATCACTATAAATTTCCGCCACTAGTGAAGTCAGGTCAGCAGGAGAAAGCTCCTGAGTTTGTAAGTTCTCAATGCGTTCTAAAGAGAGAATATCTGTTGTAATCTTCTGCATACGTCGTGCCGCCGTTTCAATCATACTAATGTATTTCTTGAAGCGTTCTGGCATAGTATCATCCACCATTCCTTCTAGGAGTTCAGCATAACCGAGGATGACACTAACAGGGTTTCGCAAATCATGAGCAGCAATACGGATCATATCAGTCTTAATTTGTTCAAGATGGCTAACTTGAACATAAAGACGTTCTAGCTCTGCAAAGCGATCTTGCACAATTTGATAGAGTTGTGCATTCTCTAATGCAACCGCCACACGCGCTGTCACTAATTGGAGAAATTCAAAGATATCTTTTGTAAAACGCTCCGGTTTACTCGTTTCGAGGTTGAGCAACCCCACCATACGCTCATAAGACATCAATGGCAGTAACATCTGGGCGCGGGTTTTCTCGTGAAGTTGCACATAATCCGGTTCCTCATCCACATTTTGGATAAGGCGAGGCGTATTATCATTTAAGATATGACGTACCAAGGGGATATCACGCAAATAACCGTCTTCTAGGGCATCATTAAAATGCCCAATTGCCTCTTTTACTAATATCCGGTTATTCTCAATCAAGCCAATGCATCCCGCATCCGCACCGCTTAACCGCACAGCAGCATCTAATGCCATGGACATCACATAATCCATATCTAACACTTCAGACAATTCTGAATCAACCTGGCGCAAAATCGTCAACTGCTGAATATATTGATCCCGTTCTTTAATTGATTCCTTACGTCCGGTAATATCTCGGATGATAAATTGCAGCCGTTGCCCAATGCGTTTGGCACTGATTTCTACATCAATACCATCCTGAGAATCTATTGGGTAAAGTAACCGTTCAAATACAGTCCCCTGCTCAGTGAGAATACTGAGAAGATCATGATCTTGACCGATGTATCCTTGAATGGGGGTATTGATGAGCGAATCAGCAGTTGTGTGCATTAACTCACAAAAGCGATTATTGACTAAGGTGATAGTGCCGTCCAATTTTGTCAGTACAATGGCATCAAAAGCCTCTTCAATGAGACTACGATAAAGCTCCTCATTTTCTCGTAGCTGTTGAGTGATATGTGCACGTTCCATTGAGTAGCGAATTGAACGCTGAAGAGCAGTTGGCTTTAGTTCAACTTTATCAATATAATCCATTGCGCCGGCTTGTAATGCCTCCAGGTCCACCCCCTGATGTCCCTGACCAGTCATCATAATAATTGGTGCGTCAATACCGTGCGTCTGCGCTTGTTTTAGTAATTCTAACCCACTCATTTGCCCTAAATTATAATCAAGCAGGTAGATGTCATGCTCACGTTTTAACATGACTTCTAGCCCTTCTTGATAACTACCCACCCAGTCTAAGACGAATGTCTGATCAGTACGTGCTAGCATCCGACTTGTCAAAGCATGATAATCAGGATCATCATCTACAAGAAGCACACGAATAGGTTGCACAGTTATCACCTTTTACTTATTTATGCATCATCATATATTGATGATAACAAAATATTACGAGGAAAAAACGAATAAATTATGAATTTTAGATAGAACATTACAAATTATTAACGAGTTATATAAATGACAATGGACGACATTGATATGCCGTCCACATCTATCTAAAACCAATAAATTAATTAGGAAGCGTGTGTTGGTCTGATTTTATAGATGACACGTGTTTCTTTACCACGACGCTCTGGCATGGTGGCATAGTAGTCATCACGCCCAAAGTATCGTTTGCTCAAGGCATTGATATGCTCTACCCCACCCTCTTCTGTCACTTCATCAATAATGCCGCGTATTTCTAGGTAACGATAGGGGTTTTCTGGATCAATGATTAACAGTGTAGCACGCGGACGTTCCTTCATATTAATGTCTTTTTGCCGTCCACGTGCCGTATTGACCCAAATATGAGTCCCATCATAACTAAACCAGACAGGGGTTACTTGTGGTTGTGTGTCTGGCATAACGGTTGCCAATGCGGCAACAATTGGGCGTTCTAATAAATCATGTTTATCTTCTGGGATCATGTCATTATTCCTCAAATTCACTTAAATTAATACCAGCTGCACGGGCTTGAGCAAGGATTGTTTCTGCTGCTCGTACCATTGGCATATCCACCATCTTACCCTCATAGGCAAAGACACCTCGTCCTTGTGTTTGATGTTGATTATGCGCTGCTACCAAAGCTTTTGCCCGGCGGATTTGATCAGGAGTGGGTGTAAAAACCGATTGAATCACAGCAACTTGACGCGGATGAATAACTAGTTTACCCGTATACCCCATATAATGAGCTTGCTCAGTTGCCGCCCGCAAATGGCTATCTTCCGCAGTTAAATCGACAAACGGCGTATCAATTGCCTGTAAGCCCCGTGCCTTAGCATATAACACTAATTTACTCCGTGCATAAAAAACTTCCCAACCATCTTGTGTTCGTACAGCCCCAATATCGCCCGCTAAATCTTCTGCACCGAAAATTAAAGCGGCAAGCCGTGGGTCGCTATCTGCAATTTCGCTGAGGTTGACAAACCCCATCGCAGTTTCCACAATTGCCAAAAGACGGACACTACCATCAATCCAGCCATATTTGCGCTCAGCGCGGGTTAGATGCTCTGCCACCCGTTGTATTTGTTCAGCACTTTGCACTTTGGGCAAGACGTAACCATCTGGATGCCCTTCCAGAGTCTCTTGTAAATCATGAATCCAGAGCGAGTGATCGTCTTGAACAGGATTAATCCGTACTAGACGTTCGGTATGCCCAAAATTGATCTCGTTCAGTGCTGTGCGAACTGTTTGGCGTGCCAGTTCTTTATGATTAAGAGCAACCCCGTCTTCCAAATCCATGATAATGGAATCTACATTGAGAGTCGCGCCTTTTTCGATCTTACGGCGATCATCCCCCGGCATGAACAACAAAGCACGTCTAATTCGATTGGTCATCGTTTATACCTCAATGACTAAGGCTTCATTTGCGCGCACAACCCAGTTCTTAAGATCAATGGTTTGCCCTTCACGGTGATAATCTGTGCTGATGGCAATGAGACCGCTTTCCCATTCATCTAAAGACAACGTGTGTGCTTCCGTTGTAAAGTTTAACACCACAAGCCGCTGTTGGTCATTAAACTGTCGTAAATACACAAAACATCCCTCAGGTGCATCTAAGGAATAATAGCGTCCAGCGTTGAGTGCTGGCGTGCGTTTACGATATGCCAATAAACGCCGATATAGATTCAAGAGCGAAGCGGGGTTTTGTTGTTGAACAGCCACATTAATTTGTTCATAATCTGATGCAACGGGTAACCAAGGTACAACATCTGGGCAGGTAAATCCAGCGTTAGGAGTTGTATCCCACTGCATAGGCGTACGACATTCATCACGATTAAAACCCGCCTGATTTTTTCCTTGTGGATCAAGAATTTGATCGGCAGGGATGGTAACGTTGTGCATCCCAAGTTCTTCACCATAATAAATGGTTGGTGTACCACGCAAGGTAAGCAGCAACACAGCCGCAACCCCCACTTGCGCCATCCCATATTTGCTAGCGATGCGAGGGGAATCATGATTGCCTAAAACATAATTCGGCTGCCCAAAAGCTGGTAGCCCAGCATCATAGTCATCAACAAAAGCGCGGATCGCAGCCGCATCCCAAGGTAGCCCTAATAATCCAAAATTAAATGGGAGATGCAACTCGTCATCATCACCATAAAACGCAGCAAGTTGCTGGGTTGTCAGCCCATATTGTACTTCCCCAATAGCAACAGTCCCTGGAAATTCATCAAAAACACGGCGGAACTGACGCATATAGTCATGTGTCCCCGGAGCAGCCTCACTATATACACGCAATAACGATCCAACTAATGGATCACCTGGTTTCCAATCTGGGTTGGGTGGATTATCACGGAATTGGGTGTCTTTAAGAATGCGATCAATGACATCAATACGGAAACCATCCACCCCGCGCCGCAACCAAAATCGAATGACATCAAACATCGCTTGCTTTACTTCTGGATTACGCCAATTCAGTTCTGGTTGCCCAGGGTCAAAGTTGTGCATGTAATATTGCCCTGTGGTTTCATCAAACGTCCAGGCAGGACCACCAAAATATGCCAGCCAGTTATTCGGTGGTGATCCATCCGGCTTAGGGTCTTTCCAGATATACCAGTCTCGTTTTGGGTTATCCCGTGATGAGCGTGATTCCTGAAACCAGGGATGTTCAATTGATGTATGGTTAGGAACTAAATCCAGAATAATTTTTATATTTCGGCTGTGAGCTTCTATCAGGAGTTTATCAAAATCCGCCAGACTACCATATTCATGATGAATATCTGTATAATCCATCACATCATAACCGAAATCCGCCATCGGCGAGGGAAACAATGGTGAAAACCAAATCGCATCAATCCCTAACCATTGCAGATAATCCAATCGGCTGATGATTCCAGGAATATCCCCAATGCCATCACCGTTTGAATCCATAAAACTGCGCGGGTAAATTTGATAAACCACGCCTGTTTTCCACCACATGATATGAAAGCCTTTCTATTTATTGTGCCAGTGTGCTTTGTGGCGTAATCTCCACGATAGTACCGTTTTGTGGTAAAGGTGCGTCCGCTATCAGCACCAAAATCATCAACCCAATGAGGATAACAAACAACAAAAAAACCGCGATGGTGCCACGGTTAGCATCTCTAAACATACGGCATCACATCCTTAGCCAGTCGTTCCAAACCAGCGATATCGTCTTGATCTAGCCATTGCAACATAAACCGCTCCACACCAGCCTGTGCATACATATTTAGTTGATCCACAAACATGCTTGGTGTACCGACAATTAAACCACGGGCTTGTAGGCTTTGAACAGTGACCGTTTCACCACGTTTTTGGCTCATTTCATCCAACTTATGTTGTAATTCTGCATCATTCTGAGCAAACAGCGTCCCGGTCATTAAAGATCGTTTGACCGATGTTGGTTCACGTTTGGCAGCTTTGAGTAGTTCATCCAACAAAGCAAACCGTTCTTTGTATATTTCTAGGGGTAAATAAACAGCGTTCCATTCATCAGCATAACGTGCTACTAGCGGTAACGTATGCTTAGGTCCATTCCCGCCAATCAAAATTGGTGTGCGACGTTTGGGGCGTGGCAACAGAACAGCTTGCTCCAATGAGAAATACTGCCCCTTGTAGCTGGTTTGATGATCGCTTTCCAACAATCGTTTGGTGATCTCTAAAGCTTCTTCAAACATCGCATAGCGTGTGGGGAAATCATAAAATAGCAAGCCAAACTTTTTATGCTCACGTTCTTGCCATCCTGCCCCCAAACCAAGCACCAATCGCCCATCACTAAGGTCATCCACTGCCGCAGCCATTCGTACCGTCATCGCTGGATGGCGAAACGTTACAGGAGCAACCAATGAGCCAAATTCAATGCGGCTGGTGTGTGATGCAGCATATGTGAGTGAAACCCACAACTCTAACGAGTCCTTATCTTCGCCACTGGCATTAGTAAAATGATCTGACCGGAAAACACATTGAAAACCAAAATCCTCTGCCGCCTGGAGGATTCGTTGCCAACGTATCCAGTTTAAACCGTCCTGTCCTTCAATCATGATGCCAAGTTGTGCCATTTTGTCTTCCTTATCTCCAATATTTCAATAAGCATAACGCAGACGGGGATCAGCCAGCCAAATTTTTGGTTGTTCCATCCAAGCATTGGGATAATTGGTAGAAATGAAAGTGGCAATAAAATCCAACGGCGTGACATCGCCATCAACAATGTGCAGTGATATGTTGCAAAATATGGACTACCCAATAGTGTAGCAGCAGCCACTAATCGTGCGCGGCTAATACGTGGCATTTTAACAGGCAGTAATGGGAAAACCCAGGCAACAATACCTATCGGGAAAACAGCAGAGTTAAAAAAGCGCGATTGTGGATTTAATTTAGACAAACTTTGTAGCCAAAGAGGCAGCCAGTTAGGATAAACTAACAACGTTATCACAAACAAGATGACCGCAGTGCCCCCTGCATAAAGCGTTGCCCGCCACCCTTGACCGCGCATCAGCCACCATGTTATCAGCACAGCAAGTCCCCATCCAACTTGCACTTTGGTGAGCAGCAAAACAATCCCAATCCCCCAAAAATATGGATGTAAACGCCCACGTAGCACAAGCCAGCCTAAAACCACCCCGATGATCGGCAAAAACTCCACTTGACCAAGCCAAATATTCCAGAGCATTGGGAAGCTGAACAAAGCCAACCACCAAGGTGTACGGAATACACGCCCTGCGGCATATACGGCAACTACCGTCATCAACACAAGACACATCCAGCGATATGGTTCTGGATATTGTGGCAATAACGTAACTGGGAACAAAAACAAGTGAACCCAAGCAGGCGCGGTTGTTTGTTCAAACCAGGGTTGTAAATAATATAACCAACCATCATAACCGCCTGGTAGAATAGCAGTTGCCCCTACCGCGCCAATCAATACGCCAAGAAACACGACATCACTTAATAAAAAACGCCGTGAGGGGGACTCACGACGTGCTAGTTGTTCTTGATTTTTCATGGTAACAATTAAAACCGTGTTTGCCCTGCACCAAAAATTCGTCCAGGTAGATTATACCCGTATTGCTTGAACTTCTCCACAAATTTGGGACGGAAGCCAGTCGGTTGAAGCGTCCCCCCACCCTCGTGGGAATAGCCGGATTCACGTTGCCCTTCCGTACGATAAACAAAAATATCCTGTAAAATGACGCTATCGCCTTCCATACCTTGGATTTCAGTGATTTGCACCACTTTACGGGAGCCATCTTTTAAGCGGCTCTGCTGCACAATCAAATGAACAGCACTAGCAATCTGCGCACGGATCACATCAACAGGTAAATCCATACCAGCCATCATACACAAGGTTTCTAGGCGGGCGATGGCATCCCGCGGGCTGTTGCTATGTACGGTTGTCAATGAACCATCATGCCCGGTGTTCATCGCTTGGAGCATATCCAACGCCTCGCCAGAACGACACTCACCAATGACTAAACGATCTGGACGCATCCGTAGCGTGCCCTTTACCAAATCCCTGATTTCTAGCCTACCTTCGTCCTCCGTGCCAGGGATAGGTGGCGCAGTCTCTAAGCGGACAACATGCCGTTGAGCTAATTGTAATTCGGCAGAATCTTCCACAGTGATAATACGCTCATCTTCCGGAATAAACGAGCTTAACACATTTAACAACGTGGTTTTACCAGAACCTGTACCGCCAGAAACAACAATATTCAAACGAGAAACCACACAGGCTTCCAGAAATTTTGCCACTTCTTCTGTAAATGAGCCAAAGCTAATCAAGTCCTCAACAGTCAACCGCTTTTCCGGGAATTTACGAATGGTTATCGTCGTACCGTTCAAAGCAGATGGTTGTGTGACAATATGAACGCGCGAGCCATCTGGCAAGCGTGCGTCCACCATTGGGTTGGAGCGATTGAGCGTTCTGCCAATTGGGCGAACAATGCGCTGCGCTGTCCAATACACATGATCCTCATCGTCGAATACAATCTCTGTTTCTTGCAATTTCCCCTTGAACTCCGCGAAGATCACATCTGGACCGTTAACCATAATTTCTGAATAACGACGGTCTTGTACCAGTGGTTCAATGGCACCAAAGCCCAGCAAATCGTTCAACAATGCCTCTTTAAGTTCTTGATACTCAAAAGGACGTAGTTTGATATTCATTTTATCCAGCACGGTTTTAAGGCGGTCTTCAATAATTTTACATTTTTCTGGATCATTACGATTCCAAGTATCTGCTTCATCAGGAAATGCAAGCAATTTAGACCGAAGTTGTTTACGGAGTTTCTTGACATTGGGTGTAGTACGCCGTTTAGGTGGCACCCGATAGCCAGTATCCAACACTTCACCTGCATCATATTGCCCAGTTGGTGATATTGTGGATTTTGCCTCAGGCGCAGTTTCTTGTGGTTTGGCTTCCGGTGTGGGTTTGGCTTTTTGAGCGGATGCAGTGGGTTCATCTAAACCTAGCGTGTTTAAATCAGGCTCAACAACATCATCAAGTTGCCGATTATCTTGTGTGGATTGTTTCTTTTTCCCGTCGTCTTTGCCCTGGTCTTTCATACGGCGTGATAAAAACGATGACATTCCCTACCCTCACTACTTGATATACCATAAACTCAGTGTATGCTGAATATGATGGTCAGATCAATTAAGATTGAACATGATAATCAAAAACAGACGTGAAATTAATCTTCACGCCTGTTTATATAACTTATGAAATTCCCTAAAATATCTTCCTCTAAAGGAAAGGCACATACCGCCGTGCCAAGCGCATGAGTTTGAGGAACATCAAAGTCGTTGGATCAAGAATAGTTAATCCAGGCTTATAGCCAATTTGAGTATCTACCAAAATTGATTGTGTCGCAGTAAAGCGCAGAATGCCTTCTTTGTCACCACGTCTGCCACCAAAGCCGCTGTACTTTTGCCCGCCCCATGACATCGCAGCCGAAGCCGGCACAGCCTGAGTACGATTAACCGAAACATCACCGGTGTTTAAACGTGTGGCAATCCGCTCACCAAGAGCCAAGTTGCGGGTAAACACAGAACCGGAAAGTCCATATTCCGTATCATTCGCCAATCGTACAGCTTCATCCACATTATAGACTTTCATAATCGGGATAACTGGTCCAAACGTTTCTTCTTTCATGATTTTCATCGAATGATCCACGTTGATCAAAATTGTCGGTTCAAAGAATAGAGGACCTAAATCTGGACGACGTTTACCGCCATAGATCACTTCTGCACCTTTTTCTACAGCGTCTTTAATGTGTTCTTCCACCCGCAGCAGCTCACGTTCATTGGTCATGCTGCCCATGTGAATATCCAAGCCATCGCCCGCGCCCATTGTCATTTGGTGAATCAAGGTTTTGACTTTTTCCACAAAGCGATCATAAATTTTTTCTTCTACATAAATACGCTCAATGCTGATGCACATTTGTCCGGCGTTTTCACACGAGCCGGTGATGGCTGCACTGGCAGCGATGTCAAGATCGGCATCTGCCAACACAATCATGGCATCCTTGCCGCCCAGTTCTAAGCTAAATGGGATAAGCCGTTCTGCGGCTTGTACCGCCACTTTGCGCCCGGTTGCTGTACTCCCAGTAAAACAGATCATATCCACATAGTCCACTAAAGCAGCACCTGTTTCACCATCCCCTGTGACAATTTGAATAACATGCTCTGGAACACCCGCCTGATAAGCTAAATCCGCCGTGACTAATGCACTGAATGGCGTAATTTCACTTGGTTTTATCACAACGGTATTCCCTGCCAATAACGCCGGCACGGCATCCAAAAACGCTAGCATCATTGGATAGTTCCAAGGAGAAATCACGCCAACCACACCCAGAGGCTTATGATAAACTTTACCACGTTGAATAATCGGGAAAATTGGTTGGCGACGTTCCGGGCGTAAAAATTCTGAGGCGTGTTTTGTATAATAAGCAATATAGTTATCTAACCCGATGATCTCAATAAATGCACCGGTGTCATTTTTACCCGTTTCGTCCCGAATAACGCGCATGACACGCTCTTGGTTTTCCCAGATGAGATCCCCCCATTTACGAATGACTCGACAACGTTCCTCTACGCTAGCAGCACCCCAAGCCAGTTGAGCATCTTGGGCACGCTCCACCGCTGCCTGTACATCATCGCGGGTGGATTTTGGCACAACACCAATCTCTTGACCAGTAACCGGATTTTTAACTGAAATCCCTGCCATGTTCTGTTTTGAATCTGCCATCTAACATTACTCCCATAATCACGGTATTAGCTTATTATAGCGTTTTCTTGTGTTTCAAACACAATCCGCATGGTTAGAATTTCATGGGGATTGATCACAACGCCAATTCGTCCATTGGCA
The DNA here is from genome assembly GCA_003696565.1 of Chloroflexota bacterium. Taxonomy (GTDB): domain Bacteria; phylum Chloroflexota; class Anaerolineae; order Aggregatilineales; family Phototrophicaceae; genus DAOTWY01. The sequence goes on along the minus strand of RFHA01000121.1, from coordinate 1,100 downwards.
TCAGGCTCCAAGGCAGATAGAAGTTCTTCCGCCATGGTGATAAGATAGGCACGTTCTGGGCGTTTAAATGGCGTAACATACACTTCCACAGCTTTATCTAGGGGATTAAACAAACGAACAATCCACCCATTGCCTTTTTCTGGTGGCTTGAGTGATGTCATAATAGCACCTGCGCCATCGCTATCTGCTCCAACAGCCTGGTCACTCACGATTGAGAGATAACTACGTGATCGCCGTTCTGGTATAGTCGCATATTGATAAGCTTGCAGAGGCGCGTTAAACTCCGCCGCTGTACGAATTAACTCAGCTTTATCACCTGGAGTTGTATTTACTAAAGAATATTCAGCCGTAAATTCACGCAGGCATTGTGCTTCTGGCGTTTCAATCATCGGAGCAACCAGAGCGGTGCGTGTGCGTAAATCATCCCGACTGAGCCAACCAACAGCACGCACCAGCGTTAACGCCATCGTAATTTGATCAGCCTCTGGGATGGCTTCATATTCTGGTAGACCACGTACCAATAAAGCGAGTGAGCTTGTGCCAGTGCGCACGGCAGCTAAAGTTTGCATAGGGTGTGTATTAGACACAGCCTCCATATTACGCCGCATTGATGGAATAGTTATCTCGTCTGTTAAATGTGCCGGACGTTCCAACAAATTAAAAGGGCTATCAACTGTCACGCGGTCTGTGTTGATGCCAGTCCGTAAGTGTGCCCGCAAGCGGTGATCTTTAGCAGTATTTTCAAATGTTGTGCGGAAATGCACGCCAGGCAAATGTTCATAAAATGTGGCTGTTGTCCGAAGTTCAATCAGCTTCACCCCACGATCACGAGTACGATCTTCTTTAAGATGCGGGGCAACACGCATCCGGTGTCTTAAAATCAAACGTTGATAAAGGGGTGAGGATTCAACCTGTACATCGTTAATCAAGTCTGCCTGTACAACAACATCCTCTTTAGGTGGGCTGAAGTTGTAAGCATCGCCGGCATCCCCTTCATCAATAAATCGCAACAAGTCATCAATCACACGGTTATCTGGCAGTTTCCAAGTCAACTTGCCATCTTGCACAGTGAGTTTTTCACCAGTTACACGGGCAATCAC
>RFHA01000120.1 GCA_003696565.1 Chloroflexota bacterium | reverse complement strand
ATCAAGCAACCTAACCGACCTTCAGAAAGGCTTTCAAGCCCTTTTCACGGAAGGTTTTGGCATAACGATAGACCGTGTCTTCGTCCAGCGACAAGCTGGCACAAATCATATCTATGGACACCCCTCGATGAAGCATTAGCAGCACCGTCGCTTTGATGAAGCGCCGGCGATGGAATTTCCCTTTCTTCTGTATTCGTCGAAGGTCCTGAATCTCTCCCGGTGTGAGCTGGATATCCATGGTGGAAAGTTGTTATTTTTCCCTGATTACACCGCTTTGGGGATATATAGATTGTTGGATATGGTTTTTATTTATAAAACTCTCTTTCATTTACTTTAATTGTGGTTAATTCAACGGTATGTCCATCTGGATCCTTTGTATAAATTGAAACAAAATAGTGATGATCTTGAATGTCAAAATCTAAATTCAACTCAGTGTATCTCTTTTTTGCTTTTTCGAAATTTTCCTTTGTCACGTTAAAGGCAAAATGGTCAATTTTAACATTTTTGGAAGTTGGATCAAGCTTGGGGTCCTTTGTGTTTGCAGGAAACAATGCGATTCCTGATTTTCCAGAAAGTAAAAAGATTGGGTAGTCTCCCCATTCAGGCAGTTTGTATCGTTTCAGCCCCAACACTTTTTCGTACCACATTGCAGATGCTTCCATATCAGCAACTCGAATTGCGACGTGGTCTAAAAATTCAATTTCTATTTTGTTTCCCTTATCTGCCATTTCCATTCAGAATTACAGACAATCACCCGAATATACGACATTGATAAGCATCCAAGCAAGTACATAATGCTGAAGTGTAGGTAACAGCTTTATGGATGACCTAAGCTGGAGCGGCCATGACAAGAATGGCAAAGAGGTCGGCGCTGTCGTGGCATTCGGGAAGGGAGGGCGGGTTCGTTCCCCTGCATGTGAAGGCCGAAGGCAGAGGGGGGCGCTACGGATATGCGCATGGGCTTCGACGGCTTATCGGGCTTGGTACGCCGCCATGAAGGGCAAGAGTTGTGGGGCGGGTGCT
>RFHA01000119.1 GCA_003696565.1 Chloroflexota bacterium | reverse complement strand
CCCAAGTACTTGACAACCTGCTAACTAATGCGATTAAATTCACGGACGAAAATGGCGAGATTGAATTGTGTGTATATAAAACCGAAACCGACTTAATCATCAGTGTGCGAGATACCGGTATCGGAATCACAGAGGTAGATCAGTCTCGTATTTTTGATCGATTTTATCGTGCTGTTTCTGATGACTATGAAGGCACTGGCTTGGGTTTGACAATCGTCCGATCAATTGTTGAGCAACACGGAGGCACAATACAAGTAGAAAGTCAAATTCACCAGGGAAGCCTGTTTACAATTAAAATACCACAATATCTAAACAACCAAACCGACTGAGTGACCTTATGACCAATCAACAACACGGAACCATTCTCATCGTGGATGATGTGCTGGAAAATGTGGAAGTTTTGATCCGCATTCTTAGCCGAGAAGGGTATGCCATTAGCATTGCACACGATGGTAAAACAGCGTTGGAAAAAGTTGCTGCTGATAAACCTGATTTAATTTTGTTAGATGTGATGATGCCTGGCGGAATAGATGGTTTTGAGGTATGTCAAATTCTGAAGTCCGACGAGAAAACACAAGACATTCCGGTGATCTTCGTCACTGCGCTAGCAAACACTGTTTATATTGTTAAAGGGTTTGAAGTGGGGGCGGTAGATTTTATCACGAAACCGTTCCGTGCTAAAGAAGTTTTGGCACGGGTCACCACACACTTAACAATTTTGCGCCAGCGACGAGAAATCGAACGTTTGCGTGAACAAGACCGGCTTTATTTTCAAAAGTTAGGTGAAATGAAAGATGATGTCATGCGCATGACATCACACGACCTAAAAAACCCGTTAAACAACGTCAAAACAGCCGTACATTTATTACGTAAGCATGGGCGGATTGATGACCCTGTTGGTCAGGAATATCTCAGTTTATTAGAAGCCAGTGCTGACCAGATGTTAGCGATGATCGCTAATTTGCTGGATATTGCCCGTATTGAAACCGGGCAAGCGTTGAATATCCAAGAAGTTAGCCTCAATCAATTTTTACATGATAATATTTTTGTTTTTAGCTTACCGGCGCGGGTGCGTAAGCTGGATTTGCGGTATGAGCCGCTGGAACATGATGTGATCATCATGATTGACCCTGAACGCATGGAACAGGTATTACAGAATTTACTCTCTAACGCGGTTAAATATACCCCGGATGGTGGACAGGTTATCTTACGTGCAGAGGTTGAACCGGAACGGGTAGTGATGATTGTGGAGGACACTGGGTTAGGGATTCCGGCAGATGACATCCCGCATTTGTTTGAAAAGTTTTATCGGGTTCGCCATGAAAGCCACAAGCAAATTGAAGGCACTGGTTTAGGCTTATCCATCGTCAAATCTATTGTTCAGCAACATGGTGGTGAAATTTGGGTAGAAAGTGAGTTGGGCAAGGGGAGCCGATTTTGTATTAGCTTGCCGCTTGCCCATTCATAGAGATTATTCTACTGTGACACTTTTTGCTAGGTTGCGTGGTTGATCTACATCTGCGCCGCGCCATACAGCGATGTGATAAGCCAGCAATTGCAGCGGGATGACTGAGACGATTGGGCTTAAAAAGCTTGGGCATTCTGGTATATATAATACATAATCCGCTTTCGTTTGGATAAATGTATCGCCCTCAGTCGCGATAGCCACCACAATGCCGCCACGAGCCTTTGCCTGTTCAACCTGCGAGATCATTTTATCGTATAAATCATCCTTCAGGACGATTGCCAATACAGGCATATTTTCATCAATTAGCGCAATGGGTCCGTGCTTCATCTCACCAGCTGGATAGCCTTCAGCATGAATATAGCTGATCTCTTTTAACTTAAGCGCGCCTTCTAAGGCAATTGGATAATTGATACCACGCCCTAGATAGAGGAAATCCGTGTAATGATACAAATCACCAGCCATTTGCTTGATATAATCTTCTTGATCTAATGCTTGGCTGACTAAGTTGGGAAGTTTTCCTAAGTCTTTGACCAATTGAATGCGCTCTGTTTCATTGATCGTACCTCGCAATTGCCCTAAATAAACAGCTAATAGATATTGATCCACAATGCTAGCGGTGAATGCTTTAGTGGATGCGACACCGATTTCTGGACCAGCGTTCATAGTAATGTATCCATCACTAATGCGCATCGCTTGTGAGCCGATAGCGTTTACAATACTCCACACAATGGCGTGTTTTTCACGAGCTTCTTCTAAAGCCGCTAATGTATCTACTGTTTCACCACTTTGTGTGATGGCAAGCACGGCAGTGTTTTCATCAATAATCGGATCACGATAGCGATATTCGCTACCATAATCTACCTCAACGTTGATTCGGGCAATTTTTTCGATGAAGAATTTACCCACTAACCCGCTGTAATAGCTAGTACCACAAGCTACAGTCACAATACGGTTAATGGCTTGTGCTTTTTCCGGCGTGAGATTTAATTCTGGCAACAACACCTGATAATGTTCAAAGTCGATTCTGCCGCCGATGGTATCTGTGATACTGCGTGCTTGCTCGGCGATCTCTTTTTGCATGAAGTGTTTGTATTCGCCTTTTACTGCGCTGACAGGGTCCCAGGGGATAGTGTGAATTTCTGGAGTAATAGGTACGCCATCCAAATTATAGACTTGATAGTCATCTGCCCAGATGACAGCCATTTGCTTGCTTTCTAAGAACACCATATGACGAGTATATTCTAGAATGGCAGGGATATCCGAAGCAACGTACATCTCATGGTTTCCTAAACCGATGGCGACACCCCCAGCATTGCCAATCCGTACCGTCACAATGCGATCTGGCTGTGCCTTGCTCATTACAACAATGGCGTGGGCACCTTTTAGACGACTGACTGCTAAGCGTACAATCTCGGCAATATCATCGCTGATGCCAGTGTGCGCCACGCGCTCAATCAATTGGACTATAACCTCGGTGTCAGTTTCTGAGGCAAATGTGACACCTTCTGCCATCAATTCTTCACGAAGTTCCAAATAATTTTCCACAATACCGTTATGAACAACAACAAACTCCCCATTCATGCTTACATGAGGGTGGGCGTTATGCTCTGCGGGTGCGCCATGAGTCGCCCAACGGGTATGCCCAATGCCAACAGTGCCATGGATAGGGCTGGATTCGATACGGGCGCGTAAATTATTCAATTTCCCAACATCCCGCCGAATTGCGATCTCGTTATTGTTAATGACAGCGATTCCTGCCGAGTCATAACCACGATATTCTAAGCGTTGCAATCCGTTCAAAATGATTGTTGTGGCGTTTTTTGTGCCAACATATCCAACGATTCCACACATAGGAAAATGCTCCTTTGGTTATTGCTTGCTCTTTGTCTTTAGTCTATTGGCTGGTAGAACATAAAGAGCTATATTCAGGCAAAAAATGAGTGAATAGCCATGAGCTTGATCTATGCTGCACAAAGCATGATGCAAAGCAACCATACCGGAAGATCGGCTGGTTTGTATCCCACTTGCTGCCATTTGTGCAATCTGTTACCAGATTGTTTTGATGGCGCGCTTTTACTTGCGGGGAGAAAAGACAAAGGATGGTGGGCACACCCTGACGGCATCCGCTGATCTCTCGATTTTCGGCATTTGCCTTAGGACTCGCTCGCACGAGTCAACCGTCACCTCGTCAACCACAGTTGTTTTTTGTGGTCCATGCGCTATCTTGTTCCCCGAAACTGTGCTTTATAACCTCCTTTGATTTTTAACAATTAGTAGCAGCGATATTAAACCGATTTGCTCAATTTGACAAGCCCATTGATGGGGTGGATAGCATTTACCCCTTGGCAACTTCGAGATGATCCAACATTTTGTAAAGTATGTTAATTTTTATATCCATTAAATTTCCCACCTTTCAAAAGTTTAAGAAAGTTTTAAGGATTTTTGTGTTATAATAATCCCATAACATTTGGGGGTGAGCATGACATTAGAAGAACAATTTATCATTACACTTTATGTTTTTATTGCCGCGCTTTTGGGGATGGTTATTGGGCTGGAACGGGAACGACGTAATAAGTCTGCTGGCGTAAGAACGCATATGCTGGTTTGTGTGGGAGCTTGCTTGTTTACAGGGATGTCTCGTTTTGGGTTTGACGCTGGCGACCCCACTCGTGTAGCATCGAACGTTGTGACGGGTATTGGCTTTTTAGGGGCAGGGGTGATCTATAAAAGCCGGGGCGAAATGCATGATTTAACAACCGCTGCTAGTATCTGGGCGACCGCTGCTATTGGGATGGCGGTTGGTGGCGGTGCGTGGTTTGTTGCCATTACGGTAACTGTCACAAATTGGTTGATTTTGTCTGTATTGCGTAATTTACCAATCCGGCGGGATGCGAAGATAAACGGAAATAAACGTAACGGCAAGAAAAAATCCGACGTAGTTGAAGAGCTTGTGGATGAGCATAGCTGATTAAGTTATGCTCATTAAAGCTGATGAATTGATCTTAATTGATGGATCAAATTCGTAACGCCTTGATACGATTGCACGCTACCTAGCGGATCGCTTACGGTTGTTTCCTTTGATAAAGCATAAGCAATATTCAGCACCCCATGTGAAAATACTTGAGTATCGTAGCCGCCTTCTGTGACAAAGACAATTTTCCCTTCACACAGTTCATCTGCCATATCAATTAATGCCTGATCCAATTGGTGGTATCCACTCAGGCTGAGGTTCATCATTGCCAGTGGATCATTCCAATGGGCATCAAACCCTGCTGAGACGAGAATGAACTCCGGCTGAAATCGGCGTGCGGCAGACCATATAATCTGTTCAAAGACATGCTTATATTCATCATCACCACAACCGGCTGGTAGGGGGATGTTGATTGTGTATCCCGTCCCTTTACCTGTGCCAATTTCATCAATTGCCCCTGTTCCAGGATAAAACGGGTATTGGTGGGTGGAGATAAACAGCACACGATCATTTGCGTAAAACATCTCTTGTGTGCCATTACCATGATGTACATCATAATCCACGATCATCACGCGCTGGATGTTGTATTGTTGTTGTAAATAACGGGCAGCGATGGCGATATTGCCTAAAAAGCAAAAGCCCATCGCTCGCCCTGGAATAGCATGGTGTCCTGGTGGGCGCACTACTGCCAATCCATTTTGCGCTTGTCCTTTGCACACAGCATCTACTGCACAAATAACCCCGCCGGCTGATAACCGTGCTACAGCCGGGGTCTCTGGCAACGCCGTGGTATCTGCATCAAACCGCATCGGACGGTCTTGGGTAGCACATAAGTTTAATAAATCAAGATATTGCTTGGTGTGGACGGCGAGAATCTGCTCATCTGTGGCTGGCTGTGGTTCTAAACACAACAACCTATGAATGATGCCGGTTTTCTCTAAGAGTTGCCACGTGGCTGTCATGCGTGCTGGGCGTTCTGGGTGCCCGGGGATGTTGTGGATGATGTAATCAGGATGTGTTATATATGCTGTTGTCATTCAAGCCGTCCTTAATTCCTCGTAATTATTTTAACCGTAAGGGACGCATACCGTTTAATGTAACCAGAAGAGACATCCCAACATCTGCAAAAATCGCCATCCACATGCTTGTTGCGCCCAATACTGCTAAAACTAAAAATCCGAACTTAACCACAAAGGTTAAAAAGATGTTTTGCTGAATGAGTCGCCTTGCATATCGTCCTAAGCGGATGGCAAACGGTAGTTGTGTCAGATCATCTGCCATTAAAGCTACATCGGCTGTCTCAAGAGCTTGTGCGCTACCTGCGCCACCCATTGCTATGCCAAGTGTTGCTGCTGCTAAAGCGGGGGTGTCGTTGATGCCATCTCCAACCATTGCAACATGCTGATGGTGTGATTTTAGTGTTTCAATCCCGTTAACCTTTTGCTCTGGTAACAAATTTGCCTGGAAAGTTTGTACACCGAGT